>CAMFSS010000076.1 GCA_945983195.1 uncultured Prevotellaceae bacterium
GAATAGATGGCACGCCAGTGCAGCAACCGCCAGTCGCCATGCTCAGAGATGCGCAGGTCGCGCATGGTGAGTCCGTGCCAGTGGGTCACTTTCTCAATGGGAATGGTGAGCGTTTGCGGTCCGTTGGTGGCAATTATGTCGCAGCGGTGATGGCTCTTGTCGCGGCGCGAGATAGGCTCATCGGTCACAATCAGAGCCTCGCCGGCAGCCACCATACGTGCATAATACTGCACCGAACCTGCATACACGCTGCTGAACGCCACCTTTGCAGCATCGGCAGCAGTGACAGGGCAACCTTGTGTTGATGCCGAGGTGCTCATTTCTCGGGGTTGGCGTCAGTGAAAATGCGTTCCCAGCGAATGCCAGGGAAGCCTTTGTCCTTGTCGAACGACACAATCACAAACATTGGAGTGCCCACGATGTGGTCCTCGGGCACAAAGCCCCAGTAGCGTGAATCGGCTGAATTGTCGCGGTTGTCACCCATCATCCAGTAGTAGTCCATGCGGAATGTGTAGCTGTCGGTGGCAGAGCCGTTGATGAATATGCTGCCGTCGCGCACCGAGAGTTCGTTGCCCTCATAGTTGCGGATTACGCGCTCATAGATTGGCAGATTCTCCTCGGTGAGCTTTATCGTCGCACCCTTCTTCGGAATCCATATTTCGCCATAGTCGGCACGGGTCCAGCCATAGTCGTGAGTGATGGGATAGACATTCACCATTTCGCCCACAGGCACGCGAATTGCGTGGGTAATCCAGCCGAGGGCATTCACCTGCTCAAGCATTTTCTTGGTGAGCGGCACCTGATAGATAGGGGGCACCGTTCCGTCGTTGGTGACGGTGAGTCCGAGGCTCATCACGCCGTAGGTCTCGCCCGGCTCGCTGATGGCGATGCGGTTGCGATCGTCGACACTCACGCCAAGTTCTTCCCAAGTGGCATTGTCGATTTCACGTCCGTCGGTCTGAATGAGATAGTTGTATTGCACATTCTCAGGCTCGGCGATAGCCTTGCCATTGATATACACTATGTTATCCTTAATTTGCAGACGCTCTCCCGGCAGACCTATGCAGCGTTTCACATAGTTCTCGCGGCGGTCGACCGGGCGATAGATTACGTCACCATATTTAGCCTTGTTGCTGCGCACGGCAGCCGCACCACCCGGCTCAAAGGAGCACAGTGTGTAGTAGTCGGGGTTCTGCACCTTCAGTGCCACGGTGTCGCCTGCCGGGAAATTGAACACCACAATGTCGAAACGCTCCACATTGCGGAATCCCTTGAGGCGGTGATACTCCCACTGCGGCCAGTCGACGTAGGACTTGCAGTTGAGAATGGGCAGTGTGTTCTGCGCCAGCGGGAAATGAATCGGAGTGTTGGGCACACGAGGTCCGTAGACCATCTTGTTGACCCACAGATAGTCGCCTACAAGCAGCGATTTCTCGAGCGATGACGACGGAATCTGATAATTCTGCCCGAAGAAAAGGAAGATGAAGTACACGAGCACCAGGGCGTAGACAATGGCATCGACCCACCCCATCACAGCCTTCACCGCCTTGTTCTTGGTGTGCTTCCACCATGACCATGGAATGAACTGAGTGAGGTAGATGTCGGCAAGCAGCGGCAGGAACAGAATCACCCACCAAGAGCCGAGCCACACAACCCAGCCGATGAAAATTGCAGCCACAATGGCAAACCGTACCCATCGAGTGGGCTTCACACGCGCCAGCCGCTCACGGAGCGAGCCCGATTGCTGCACGTCGTCGTGCTTATTCTCTATGTTTTCTTTTTTTTCTTCCATATTCTGAACAGATTATAGTGTGTCACGCCTCATAGTAGGCGAAAATATATGCTTTATGCCTGCAAGGCTTCACTTATCAGACAAGAAATCGCCCATCACGTCGTCCATCGAGTGGAAACCGTTCTTGCCCATAAGCCACTCGGCAGCCACAACGGCACCAAGCGCAAGACCCTCGCGGCTGAATGCCTCATGTGTGATGGTGATTTTATCCACATCGCTCACATAGTTCACAATGTGCGTACCGGGCACCTCACCCTTGCGCTCATGCGATATTTTCACCACATCGGCAGCATCGGAGTCCTCGCTCCAGCGCTGCTTGCGTTCGAGATTGCCGATTATGCCGTCGGCAAGCGTTATGGCAGTGCCGCTCGGATGGTCGAGCTTATGCACATGGTGTATCTCGGTGATGTCAACGTCGTACTGTGTGAAGTGGTTCATCAGTCGTGCGAGATACTTATTGAGCGCAAAGAATACGTTCACACCCACGCTGAAATTCGACGAATAGAGCAGCGTGCCGCGTCCCTCGTCGCACATGCGCTTAATGTCGGGGAGGCGGTTGATCCACCCCGTAGTGCCCGACACCACTCTCACACCCTTGGAGAATGCGCGAAGATAGTTGCCATAAGCCGATTCGGGAGTTGTGAACTCAATAGCCACATCAGCCGAAGCAAATTCGGGGCTGTCGATGTCGCTGAGGTTTTTCTCATCGATTATACACACAATCTCATGGCCACGCTGCTTTGCAATCTTCTCAATGGCGTGACCCATTTTCCCATATCCTATAAGTGCTAATTTCATTACCTTGTGAATTTTACGACTGCGAAGTTACAAATATTTCCTCAATCCGTCAAACCCACAGCCCAAAATCGTGCCAAAATCCCCTTTTCATTGTCCGTTTGCCCAAAATCGTAACTGACTGACTTTTTTGCCTCAGAAACTGCTGAGAGCATAAAGAGGAATGATACTTATGCGCGCTGGATAGGCTCTTTGCATTGCATCAATTACAGCCAGTCTATACCAAATCATTTGTTGATACTCAAATATTTGAAATTCAGCAAATAGAATGGTGAAATTTGTCGAAATCGGACAAATAATTATGCCCTAAATTGTCGAAATCGGACTAATAATTGCATCTATTTCTGTCGAAATCGGACTAATATTTCTAAAATCACAAAGCGAAAATGTGGATTACCGCCATATTAACAACGAAGAATGTTGCTGCTTAGAGGGCGAAGAGGTCGTCCATCAACACCTCGTTCTGCACAATGCCGGAGTGGATGCCGGGTAGAATGCCGTAGGTGGTGACCATTGTCAGTGCCAGCGATTTTGTAGCCTTTGTTTCCTGACGGAACACAGCCATCTTTGTACGCAACCGTTCCTCATAGTCTTTTGTGATTGCGTATGGGGTTTCAGAGAATTTTATTTCACACACATTGATGACGCGGTCGGCACGGTCGATGAGCAAATCAATCTGAGCACCTTGCTCAGCAGTACTTCCCACTTTTCTCCATGAGCAAGAGTTGGTGGATATTCCTCCAATACCCAACCGTTTCTTAATCTGCGACAAATGGAGCAGGCATATTGTTTCGAAACTGAATCCTTGCCATGCACTCACTTGCCGTGAATTGATGTTGTTGTTCCAAAAGTGCTCATCTTTGCTGTGATTTCCATTGATGAACTTGAAATAGAACAGGACGTATGGGTCGATGATGCGATAGAGGGAGTTTCTTACCGCACTTTTATAGCGCGAATAGACCTCAATGAAATCACACCGGCGAAGATTTTCGAGTATTTTGCTCAAATCGCCACCTGAAATGCCTGTAGAGTCGATTATTTCTGAACGCATAAGCCCTTCGCGATGGGCAGCCAAAGCTTTTACCACAGCGATGTATTTATCGGCATTGGGGAACAGTGCATTAAACAGCTCCTCAAATTCCTCACTCATACGGGCATTTTTCATGAAAAACAACCGGTCGATATTCTGAGCCAAACTCTCATGCTGATTCATCAGGGTGAGATAGAACGGCACACCGCCAAATGCCATGTAGCACTGAGTGATGGTATAACGATCCCAAATGCAGCCGTGGGCGTGCAAAAGCTCCTCACATTCACCCAAGGAGAATGGGCGAAGATTGATTTGAGCCGTGATGCGATTGTGCAATCCGCCCCGGTTTTTCACCAGCTTGTCGACCATCCACGAAGTTGCAGAACCGCAAGCGATAAACATAATGTCGTCGCGCTGTGCCGCCCATGCATTCCAAAAGTATTCAAGAGCCTCGACGAAGCTGCTGCGCGGAGTGTCAATCCAAGGCATTTCATCAAAAAAGATCACCTTGCGCTCATTGCGAGGCTTCGATTCTATAAGTTTGCGAAGCTCCTCAAACGCCCCCACCCACGATGTTACTGTTGGTGCAAATACCGAGCCTGATGCCTCGCGCAATTGATTGGCAAAACGCTGCAACTGCATCTTTGGGGGCTGATTCCTGGCTCCAACGTAGCTGAATGTGATACGGTCGCTGAAAAGCCGATTCACAAGATAGGTTTTTCCAATACGCCGGCGACCATAAATGATGACAAATTCCGAGCGTCCTGACGAATACAATCGCTCCAGTTCTTCTATTTCCTTTTTTCTTGCTATTATTTTCATCGCGGTTTGGTTGGGCTTATTTTTTAGTTCTGTGCAAAATTAATCATTTTTTCGAGATATGGCAAGTTTTGTGGTGATAAAAGCCGCCATAACTCGATTTTTTGTTGAGATATAGAGAGATTTGTGGTGATAAAAGCTGCCATAACTCGATTTTTTGATGAGATATGGCAGCTTTTGGTGTAGTTCTATGCGTCAGTGAAGGGGCTGACGGTGCGGGATGGGGTTAGTTCACCACCACTTCGTCGATGAAGAACCAGGAGGGGTGACCCACGCCGTAGTGCCACGACGGACACTCGATGGTACCCTCAATTTCCACACGCACATAGCGTGCCTCAGCGGCTTTCTCAACCTTAAATTCCACGAACTTCACGCTCACGTCGCGGTCCTCAGGTCGGTAACATTCGCCAAGCGGAGTGAAATTCACGCCATCAGCCGATGTGCTGCACTTCATGCCCATTGGAAGCAGAATCCATGCTCCAAGCTGGTGCAGACAGTCGATGCTCACACTGCTGATTGGCTTCACCGCACCGAGGTCGATGGTGAAATCGCCATTCTTTCCCTCCCAGCCTATCCACGACTCCACATAGGTGGCACCTCCATAGAGACCGTCGGTAAGGGCTGTGACTGCAGGTGTGGCATAGCGTCCCGACGGAGCTTCGCCAAACGTCACCTTTGCGCCGCTTGCCAGATTCTTAGGACGCTCAAGCAGATAACGCTCACGATAGAGGCGGCAGTAGTCGAGGGGAGAATTGTTGCGCTCGTTGATAGTGGGCACATCATATTCACGCACACGCTCCTCGAATAGGGCGAGGCGTGCAGCCACACTGTCGCGATTGCCAATGCCACAGGCTCGCTCTATCTCAAGTTCGGAAAACTGCAACGGCACGCGCGAAAGGCGCACGCGGTCGAGATACTTCTTCTCACCGGCTACGGCAGCCTCGGCTTGGTCGAACAGTTCATTGTACCGCCTGCGGCAGGCGGCATTGAGCATACCGTCCTTGTGAGTGACCGGCGAGTCGTAAATCCACAGCTCCTTGCCACTTGCAAGCAGTGCGCCCTCCAGGAGTTTCTCATACTGGTAGATGAAAGGAGCAGCCTTGCCGTAATACCCCTGCATAAAAGCACGCATCAGCGAGTCGCAATCGAGATTTGGGTTCCACATAAGCTTGCTCACCATGTAGGTGCGCATTTCGGCAAAGTCGCCGCCACGCGAACTTGCAATCTGCGAGAAGTGCATAGTGGCGTGATTCTTCTTGAACAGCTGGATGTTCTTTTGGATAATTGGGAAATTGGGGAACGGAGCAAGATAGCCATCGAAATTGATACCGTAGTCCCAGATGAAGATATTGTCGGAAATGCGGCTCCAGCCCTCAAGTGCACGCACGAAGTCGCGCCCCGAAGCATTGTCGGTGAGTGGCACTTCGCGCTTGCAGTCGATGTCGCAGAGCATGATGTTGACGTTGGGAAGAGGCTTCACATGCTTGGGAGGGTGCATGGTGAAGATGTAGGCAAGCGTGCTGAATTGCTTGTCGGGGAAACGCTCGGCGAGCTTGTTGACGAAGCGTATGAAATTGCCCGAAATCGCGCCTTCATACTCATCGACGGCAGCACACTCGGGACAATGGCAATTGGTGAAATTTCCGTCGTTCTGGCTCACCGAAATGATGTTCTTGCCCGGATTGGCACGGAAAATGGAGTCGATCTGCGCAGCGGCAGCCTCAAATACCTCGGGATTGGTCAGACACCATTGGCTGGCACGTCCCGGACGACGCTTGCCATTGATAAGCGAATAGTATTCGGGGTGTTCGTCGCCGAAGCGGTCGGAAGGCAGGATGCTGTTGAATGTGTGTACCCACATGCCGCCGGCAAACACATCGGCAGGCTCTTCGAGGCGGAACCAGATTTTGTAGAGCGGGTCGGTGCCGAGCGAGTAGTTTTGCGACTGCCGGTAGCGGAAAGCCGGATTTTCGTGATGATTCATTGCCGGCAGTGTGATTGTGGACATTTGCGGCACATCGAGTGCTCCGGCAGCGTAATAAGCCACCCCAAGGTAGTTCTCAAGCAGCGTAACCACGCCGTAGAGGGCACCCTTGTCGCCTCCGCTGCTCACATAGAGGCTACCGCCGCTACACCGGAGGCGGAACCCGTCCTCGGTGAGACCTTCGGTGTCGCCACGACCAATCACGATATCGCCCTTGCGCTCAGCTCCATCGGCAAGCGGCAGTGTAGCACCGCTAATCCGCCTGACGAAATCCTGCAAGAGCCGAGCAGCCTGCACATTCACCGTGTCGCCGTGGTCGACGACAATGCGTGCAACAGGCTTGCCATTCTTCACAATAGACATTCCACCATTCGCTGCTTTTGCAGCCCGGCATGAGATGCCCCAGGCAGCCAAAGCAGTCATCAAAAAAATTGCAATAAACTTCTTCATAAATCGAGGGTGTTAATTGGTCGGTCAGACCCCATTATAATTTTTGCAATATTACGAAAATTCCGGCTAATATGCAACACCCAACCCCCTTATGAATTAGCCGTAGACCATATCATAAGTTGGACTAATGAAGGTGATGTAGTCTTAGATCCTATGTGTGGAAGCGGTACTACTTGTGTGGCTGCTTATGATTTTAAACGAAACTATATAGGTATGGATATTAGTGTGGAATACTGTGAACTAGCTAAAGAACGGATAAAACTTCATTCTATGAATCCGACTCTATTTTAATTTTGAAATGTGTGAAGTTTTTTGGTAAAAATTTGCCGGATTGGATAAATATTAGTAGGTTTGCAAAAGCGTTAATATACATTGCAAATAAAGAACTGCTGCCGACATTTATTCCCAGCGGGACCGACAATATCAATCATGGACAAAGGCTTCTCCCAAAAATACCGAAATGTGCTCGTGGTCAGATTCTCTGCCCTCGGCGACGTGGCTATGACCGTGCCGGTGCTCTACTCCGTGTGCCGTGCCAACCCCTCCACCCGATTCATCATCGTCACCCAGCAAGTGGCTTCCACTCTCTTCATCAACACCCCCGACAATCTGGTGGTGCTTGGCGTTGACACCAAAGTGAAGTATCACGGCATCGGTGGAATGCTCAAGCTGAAGAACGACCTTATCGACACATACGAAATTGATGCCGTTGCCGACCTCCACGACGTGTTCCGCTCGTGGGTGCTCGGAGCTTTCTTCAAACTTGTGGGAGTCCCCTATTTCCGCCTGAAGAAAGGCCGGTCGGGCAAGCGCGCCCTCACCCGAAAGCACAACAAGCGCATGCTTCCTCTCATTTCATCGCGCGCACGCTACCGCGAAGTGTTCTACCGCATGGGATTCAGCTTCGAGGACACTTTTTCTTCACTTTTTGGTCCGGAAAAAGCACCTACCGAAGCTTTTGCCGAAATAACAGCACCGAAGCCCGACGGCGTGAAGTGGATAGCAATTGCACCATTTGCCAAGCATAAAGGGAAAATCTATCCTCTCGACCTTATGGAGAAACTGGTGGAAACGCTCTCGGCACGCAAGAACACCCACATTTTCCTCCTCGGAGCCGGCAACAATGAGCGACCCGAGCTTCGACGCCTCGCCGACACCTACCCCAACGTCACCACACTTGCCGACAAGCGCAACGGATTCCCCAAAGAGCTTGCACTGCTCAACCACTGCGATGTGATGCTTTCAATGGATTCGGTGAATATGCACTTGGCTTCGCTGGTGCAGCTCACGGTGGTATCGGTGTGGGGAGCTACACACCCCTATTGCGGCAATCTGGGCTGGCACCAAGAGGAACGCAACGCCGTGCAGCTCAACATGGCATGCCGCCCCTGCTCGGTGATTGGCGACAAGCCCTGCATGTATCACGACTACTTCTGCCTGAAAGGCATCGCACCCAGCCTTATCATCACACACATCGACCAGGTGCTCCAGGCACAGAAATAGCACAAAAAAAAGAGTCATCGGCAGTGCTGCTGCACGACCGATGACCAAGAGCGGAAGACGAGGCTCAAACTCGCGACCCTCAGCTTGGAAGGCTGATGCTCTATCAACTGAGCTACTTCCGC
>CAMFSS010000077.1 GCA_945983195.1 uncultured Prevotellaceae bacterium
GACGCTTGATGCACTCCTGATTGTGACGCAATGTAACCTCGTCGATGAGTACGCGCTCCTGCGACTTCATCGAAGGGTCGCCAATCATTCCCGTAGCGCCACCGACCAGGGCGAGCGGACGGTGTCCGGCGCGTTGCAGGTGCTTCAGCATCATCACACCCACAAGGTGACCGATATGCAGTGAATCGGCGGTAGGGTCGATTCCAAGGTATGCAGTGGTCATCTCCTTGTTCAGTTGCTCCTCAGTGCCCGGCATCATGTTGTTAATCATGCCGCGCCATTTTAGTTCTTCTACAAAATTCATCGAATGATAAAAACCTTGTTTGTTAGTTATTGTATTTGTAAATGAATAATTTGGCTGCAAAATTACTACAACCACGTCGCAAAACCAAAAAATTCTTACACTAATTTCTCACCGCCTGCATGTAACTGCCGTCGGCAACGGCATCAGTCCTTAAGCGACTGATAGACGGTGGAGAACAGAAGCGGACGAATGTTGGCATTGTCGAAAGCTGCATTGTGGCGTGTGGGCGACACGCGGTTGCACAGGAAGATGAAGATCAGGTCGTTGTCGGGGTCCACCCAGAACACTGTGCCCGTGAAGCCGAGGTGTCCGAATGTGGCTGCCGTAGCTTCGCTGCAAGTGGGCGAATACCGCTCATCTTTCTTGTTGGGCTTGTCGAAGCCCAGTCCGCGGCGCGAATTGGGGCTTTTCTCCTTGCAGAAAGTGTCCACGGTCGACTGCTTCAAGTAGCGGTCGCCGCCATAAGTGCCGCCATTGAGCCACATCTGGCACAGCTTGGCAAGGTCGTTGGCATTGGAGAAAAGTCCGGCATTGCCCTGCACTCCACCCGAGAATGCGGCAGTCTCGTCGTGCACATGTCCGCGCACAATCTGTCGGCGCAGGAAGGTGTCGTGCTCCGTAGGGGCAATCTGCGTGCGCGAGAAACGCTCCAATGGGCGATACATGGTGTGCCATGCCCCAAGTGGCGCAAAAAAGTTCTTCTCAACCCACTCATTGTGAGGTGTGTGAGTGAGGTTCTCCTCCACATTCATCAGCAGACAGAAGTTGAGGCAGCTATAGAGATAATCCTTGCTCGGACGCAGCTTGGCGGTATAGATTCGGTTCATGATGCTGTCGTAGGTGCAACGCCCCACATATATGCCGCTTGCAGCCTCAATTTCCATGCCTTCGGCAGGCTTCGTGGCAGTGATGTCGGCACGCAGGCGCGCCTTGCGGTTGCCCCACGACTGCGGACCCACATTTATGGAGTAGGTAGCATCGCGTCGGCTGCGGAACAGATCGCCGGTGTAGCTGGTATGGTCGAGCATCACGTCATACATGTTGAGTGCTGCCGGGATTCCGGTTTCGTGATACAGAAGCTGGCGCAGTGTTATGTCGCTCTTGTCGCCATCTGCGAGCTGCGGAATGTACTTGCTTGCCACATCGTCGAGCTTCACCATGTCGCGGTCGTAGAGCTTCATGATTCCGGGCAGCGTGCCGGTAGCTTTCGACACCGAAGCAAGGTCGTAGATTGTGCCGGTGGTTACGGGTGTCTTGGTCTTCCAGTCGGTCACGCCATAGCTGCGGTTGCACACCACCTTGCCGTGACGCGCCACAAGCACCTGGCAGCCCGGAAACGCTTTCTTGTCGAGGGCTTCGCCCACTATCGAGTCGATTTTCGAGAGCATGGTGCTGCTCACGGCAACCTCCTCGGGAATGGTGTAGCCCATGCGTGTAGCCTCATATTTCACGCCGTCGCCGGCTTTGGCTACGTCCTTCACCGTGACAGGCATCAGTCCGCGTGCAGCATTGCCGCCGAAGATAGTCTGTGCGGCATAGTCCTGCGCAACGTTGCAGTCATCGTAGGCAAGCACCACCGAGCGCGACTTCTTCACCACGTTCTTGTAGTTCTTGAGTTTGTAGGGGCTGGTAAAAATCACCGAAACCACATTGCCGTGGCTTGAGGCAATCTGCCCCATCACGTTGCGGCTCTCGGCATTGTCGGTATGCGCAGCCACTATCACCACATCATAGTCGTCGAGCTTCTTGCTGAGTTCGTGCACCGACTCGCCCGGGCGGTAATTGAAGCGGTGAGTTTCGGCATACATTGCACAACGCTCCTGGAACATGGTGGAAGTGCCGTCGGCAGAGCCTATAGTGACAACAGCCACCTTGTGACGCTCAAGGCGCGTCACGGGCAGCAGCTTGCGCCCGTTCTTGAGCACGGTAATTGCACCCGCCCACAAGCGGCGTACCACTTTGGTGGCTTCAGGTGAATTGATGACCTGCTCCACGCGGTCGAGGTCGATAGTCTGCGGCTTGGTGAGACCGAGAGCATACTTGAAACGAAGCACCTTTGCACAACGCTCATTGATCGACTGCTCGCTAATGCGTCCGCGCGCCACGGCCTCCTTCACGGCAAGAATGTCACCGGGAATGCTTCGCGGCGAGAGGAGTATGTCGTTACCGGCTATCAGGGCACTCACGCAGTTCGACTCCTCCATGTCGGCACCGCGCATGGCAAGACCGTCGGTGAACGTAAGCCCCTCAAATCCAAGCTCCTTGTGCAGCAGCCCTGTGACATGCGCCTCCGACATCGACGATGCCACCCTACGCTTGTCGATTGCCGGCACATACAGGTGCCCTACCATGATTCCCGACAGTCCGGCGTCGATATACTGGCGGAAAGGCAGCAGCTCGCACATTTTCAGCTCTGAGCGAGTCTTGTTCACCGTAGGGAGCATCTTGTGTGAGTCGGTCGATGGATTTCCGTGACCGGGGAAATGCTTCGCCACCGTGAGCACGCCATTGTCCTCCAATCCCCGGGCAAAGGCTATGCCGTGACGTGCCACAGATTCGGGATTCTCGCCGAATGAGCGCATTCCAATTGCCGGATTTTCGGGATTGTCGTTGACATCAAGAACCGGGGCGAAATTCACATGCACACCAATTGCGCGACATTCGCGTGCCATTTCGCGGCCATACTCATAGAGCAGGCGGTCGTCGTCGATAGCTCCAAGAATCATGTTCTTGGGGAAATTCGGAGCGTCTTTGAGGCGCATTGAGAGTCCCCACTCGGCATCGACGGTGACAAGCAGCGGAATCTCGCTCAGTGTCTGTGCCTCGTTGTTGATTTTAGCTTGCGACATAATGTCGCCACTGGAGTAGAGCAGTCCGCCAATCTTGTATTTCTCCACTGCCTTCTTCACGGCATCGAGAGTGCCCGGCTGTGTGCTCGGTGTGATGTGCATCACCATGAGTTGCGCTATCTTCTCATCGAGCGTGAGGCGTGCCATTGTGGTATCTACCCACAAGTTCATCTCATCGGCGGCAACGCCATTGAAAATCTTCGGCTGTCGGCCGGCTGCTATCATTGTGGCTGCCACTGCTACGACTACGGCAGCCAGAGTTGTCATTTTGCGAAAGTTCATTCCTGTGTCTTGAAAAAATGCTTTGTTATATTGATTCCTGTTTATGGCCGTTATTGCTTTCTCACCATGCGCCGGCGGCTGTCGGCCTTGATTTTCTTGCCTTTGGCATCAAGTGCCTTGATGTAATCAAGCATTCTTTCGCCAAACTGCTTTTTGTCGGCATAGAGCCACTTGCACCGGGTCATCGGCTCCATGTAGTCGCCGCCCTTGGCAAGATAGTCGAGCGTGGCAACGTGATAGACGGCTTCAGGGTCGACGGCTTTGCCTCCAATAGTGGCTTTGAGGATTTTTGCCGGAGTGGTGCCGCCCTGCCATTCAAAATCCACCTGCGCCTGACGGCTCACGATGTCGCCTTTGCGCGCTCCCATCACGGCAAGCGCATCAAGCAGTTGCCGCCCGGTCATTTCAAGCACCACCACATTGTTGCGGAATGGGAACATCGAGTTAATCAGACCCTCCGACACTGCCCCTTTGGGGAACGACTGGCGTATGCCACCTGAGTTCATAATTGCCATGTCGACTTTCACGCCCGACTGCTTAGCTGCCACCTCATAAGCTACATCGCCCACAAAGTTCCATGCCTGCATCGAGCTGTTGGGCATAGCCTCGGCAGTGTAACCCACAGTGTGGTTCATCAGCGAATCCACCTTTGCCCTAAAGGGAGCAAGGAATGCCTTCATTCCGGTGTAACGCTCGGCGCGGCTGTCGTAGCGGCTGTCGACGGGCAACAGCTTGTAACATTCCACAGCCATACGGTCGAGGTCGATGACGGTGTAACCGAGATTACGCCCCTTCGACCCCGTCTGCGTCACGAGCACGTCGCGACCGTCGGCGTTCTTGAGAATCGAGGCTGCCGACTTCTCATCGGCAGGATTGATGACGGTATGGGAGTGACCGCCCACCACCATGTCGATGTAGCTGCTTTGCTTCACTATCATGTTGTCGGTGGGATTGTTGTCGCGACCTCCGCTATAGCCCACGTGCGAGAGCATGACCACGAAATCCACGTGCTCCACGCGCTTGAGATACTCTGCCGTGAGGTCGGCAATCTCGGCAGCGTTGGCATACTGCACACCCACGCTGTTCTCTGGTGCAATCATGCCTTCCGGCAGAAGATTGATACCCATAATGCCAATGCGCCGTCCGGCATACTCCTTGATGATGTAAGGCCGCGTCAGGCGTGCGAGCGGCGTGTCGTCGAGGCGGTAATTGGCACTGAGCAGCGGTGTGCGAAGGTGGCGGTAGAAGCCGCTCAGAATCTCCATTCCGTTGTCAAACTCATGGTTGCCCATTATGTAGGCATCGTAGTGCAGACTGTCGAGCATGGCAAATTCCACCTTGCCCTTGAACATATTGAAATACACCGTACCCTGCACGGCATCACCTGCATCGAGCAGCAGCACATTCTTCTCGGCACCGCGAATGCTGTCGACGAGAGCGCGGCGGCGCATTATGCCACCCTGATTGGCGGCATCCGGCTCAATCTGGCTATGGGTGTCGTTGGTTGAGAGAATCACAAGTCGCTCCGCACACACGTCGGTGCTCATAGCCCCCACCATCATCGCGGCACCCACCGCCCATATTCTAATTCTTCCGTTCATATTATATTCTAAATCAATAAAATGTCATAATCCCATTTTTTCAGCCGTCACTGCTTCCTCGGGTCGTCGATAACCCACTCGGTGATAGTGTGCTCATCAGTGCTGAAGTTGATTCCCACCTTGATGATTGGAAGCGTAAGCTGCGAGTAGCGGGCGGCATAATTCTTCAAGTCAATCTGGTTCATTGCCATCTCAGCCGACTTGTTGATTTTCAGCTCTATCAGGTAGAGTGCGTATGCCGTGCGCATCACCATATCCACCCTCCCTTTTGAAGTATGCACTTCCACATCTACATAGTAGCCAAACATGGAAAATATCACATACATCATCTGCTGGTAATGCCCTTCGTAGTTTGTGTCATTGCAATATGGCACTGTGAGCAAGAAGTCGCGAAACAGTTGTAGAGCTTCCTCCATACGGTCGCGACGTATGAGCGAGTTCATTCGCGTTATGGTAGAATCACCCTGAAGCGATCGGTTTTGCAGATATTGAGGAAAGAGTACCGACATAAGTCCCACACGGATTTCATTGTTTGGAATGTCGATGTGATACATCAAATCCTCCTTGTCGTAGTCTTTGATAGTTAGATAACCGCTCTGATAGAGCAGCGGAACGATGTTGGTCAGTCGCTCAGTGGGGGCATCAAATGCCTCTGCACGAAGATATACGTCAGCGTTTTCCGTTGGTGCTACGTCATACTTGCTCATCATTTCAATGAGATAGGGTGGAGGGCCCGAGCCAAACCAATAGCTGTCCAATCTCTGCTGACCGAAGGCATTGAGCAAGCTGTAGGGATTGAAGATGTCCGGCGATGGCCATGTGAAGTGGTAACCGTCGTAGCGGTTTGCCAACGCCTCCATCATCTTGTCGTGAGTGTAGTCGAGAGCTTTTGCCATTTCATCAACGTAGTCGTGCATGACATCATTCAATTCCTCCTTGGTGAAGCCGCAGATTGAAGCAAACTGAGGCAGCATACTCACATTCGTGATGTTGTTGAGTTCGCTGAATATGCTTAGCTGCGAGAACTTGGTAATTCCCGTGAGAAACACAAAGCGCAGATATGGGTCGCTGCCTTTAAGCGGAGAATAGAAATTGCGCATCACATTGCGGAGAATGGGCAGATTCTCGTCTTCATGCACCACATCGAGCAGCGGAGAGTCATATTCATCAATCAGCACCACCACCTTCTGCCCGGTCTGCTCATAGGCTTTTTGTATCAGGACTGTAAGGCGGATATTGTTGTCGGGCGCAGGGGTGGTAATACCATAGACGATCTCATACTTCTCGAGTTGCATTCCAAGATACCGTTCAAGTTGCTCCTTATCCATGTGCTTGCCGAAACTCATGTCGAAGTGCAGCACAGGATATTTTTTCCACTCCTTTTCAAGCTCACAGATAGCGAGACCCTCGAAAAGCTCCTTGCGACCCTCGAAGTAGCTGCGAAGCGTTGAAGTAAGCAACGACTTCCCAAACCGCCTCGGGCGGCTCAGGAACACATATTGACTCATATTGTTGGCAAGATCATACACCTCTTTTGTCTTGTCAATATAAAGAAAATCAGCCTCGCGAATTTTCTCAAAGCTCTGTATGCCTATTGGCAGTCGTTTTAGTTGCTTATTTTCCATGATTCCTCCACTTTTCGTTTTCACAGTGTAAAGTTACAACAAATGAGGCAGAAACAAAAAGAAAAACAAAGTTTTTCAATTTTTGGTTATGCCGAGTGCAGCAATAACTTATGAAAAGTTACAACAAATGAGGCAGAATCAAAAAGAAAATCGCAGATTTTCATTTTTGGGGTTTAGAAATGAATGCGGATTCCGATGATATCTTGTAGCGTATCGGCGGAATCCACATTCAACAAATTAATTATAAATTGAAAAACTCAGGTGACGGCGATTGAAACAGTATTTGCGCAGAAGAGGGAATTAGAGAATGCCGGAATCGGAGTCGCGGTTATTTAGTTTCTTGCTGACGTTCATGCGCTTGCCTGAGAAGAAATTCCAGGAGAAGCCGATGGTGAACATTGAGGCATTGTCGTTGATTTGATGGTGCTCCTGCCGCTCCAAGATGGGATTGGCAAGAAGCTCTTTGCCATATTTGCTGCGAGTGAACAGCCACAGGCACGATGCCGTGACCCGCACATTACCGTGCTGCCAATAGGCTTGCAGCTCACTCTGGTTTTCAGTCTTCGACATATATGCGCCATCAATGTACCAGCCTCCCACTCGTCCATGATAGCTTGCACCAAAATCGCCTTTGCGGAAACGCACCATGTAGTCTGGACGCACAGTCCACTTGGTGTGGCTGCCCATCAGGTTGCTTTCGATGTGTACGAATCCGCCTTGCACCTCCACTCCGATAGTGAGAAGTTCGCTGCCAAACGGGCGGTAGAATGCCGAGCTACCCACAGCCCACGCCACCCTGCACTTGGCGTTTTCCCACGAGCCAACTATGTAGTCTTCCGTGCCAATAGTCTGCCAGTTGTAGATGCGGTTGATGGGATGTGAGGTGTAGTTCAGCCCCGTCCATTCATCGAGCGAAATTATGTCGTGTTGATAGGAATGCGAGATGCTTGCCGAATACACCTGCGATGCCTTCAGCCACGGATTTCCCTGCGAGAGCAGCCCCGGAATCTCTTGCGTGACGTTGGTGCTGAGCTGGTTAATCTTAGGTGATTCAGCCCACGACTGCACGCTAAGCCGCATATAGTTGCGCTTGCCCATTTTTCGCGACACGATGAGCCGCGGACTCCCTTGCAGCGTCTTCTCAGAGGCATCATCGTTGGAGTTATACACATGCACCAGTTTTCCGCCGATGCGGTAGTTCCAGCCCCAAAGCGAGCCAATAAAGTCGGCAAAGAGGGCATTGTAGGTGTTCTCGCTGTGATAGCCATAGTCGCGGTAGTCTGAGAGCATATTGCTAAGCGTGGAGTTGGAGCTGCCGTAGGTAGAAATCCAGCGCACATCGAGCGAATAGCGCCCTGCCCACTTCTTCGAGTAGTTGAAGTCGCCGATTAGCGAATATTTCTTGTTGCTCTGATCCACACGGTCGTCGAGCAGCACTTCATCGGCATCCTCGCTTATCTGCAAATTTGAGGCGCATTGCGAGTTGCTGAAGTGCGTGCCAACCACATTCACCGAAACCTCTTGATTCCTTGGCAGCGGTGAGCTGAAATATACGTCGATTGAAGGGCTGAATATGTCGGTAACGCTCTCTTGTCGCCCTGTTCCGCTGTGCCAGCGGTCATCGCCGTGAGCTTCAATCCCGATGGTGCTGTGTGAGAAACTGTGTGATAATTTCGGCATAAACTCCACTTGCAGCACACGCCCGGCAGCATTTGCGTTGGTGTATTTCAGCGAAAATGAGTTGTCGGTGTAGCCGAATGGTTGGCTCTCGCGGTAGGTGTAGTCGGCGGT
>CAMFSS010000078.1 GCA_945983195.1 uncultured Prevotellaceae bacterium
TGGGCCCACGCCTCGCCTGCCCGGCGTGGCCACCACCCCCCCACCTGCGCCGAGGGCCTTGAGACGAACACGCAGAAGTATCTCAACGAAACTCTCAAGAAGGACAAGATTAAGGAGTTTGGTGAGCTTACTGCCGACTTCACTCCGCAAGACTGGGAAGGCTTCCAGGAGCTCGTTGCCAACAGCAACATTCAGGACAAGAACCTCATTCTCAGCGTCCTCTCAATGTATAAGGATCCTGAGCAGCGCGAGCGTGAAATCCGCAACCTTTCGGCTGTGTTCGACCAGCTTGCTGAGGAGATTCTTCCGCAGCTCCGCCGTTCACGCCTCACCGCTTCAATCAACGTGATTGGCAAGAGCGACGAGGAGCTTATGGCTGCTTTCAATGCAAACCCGACTTCTCTCTCAGTTGACGAACTTCTCTACACTGCAACTCTCACCGACGACAACGCTAAGCGTGCCGCTATCTACAAGGCTTGCACTCAGCGTGACCCGAAGGACTATCGCGGCTACAACAACCTCGGTATGGTACAGTTTGCTGAAGGCGACTACAGCGCAGCCAAGGCTAACTTTGAGAAGGCACAGAAGCTTGCTCCGAGCAGCAATGAGGTGAAGATGAACCTCGGTCTTTGCGAGCTTATGGACAACAACCTCCGCAACGCCAACAACAACTTCGGTGCTGCTGCCGGTGCTGATGGTCTTGATGAGGCTCTCGGTGTTTACTACCTCAAGCTTGGCGACTACAACAACGCCGTTAAGGCATTCGGTGAGTCGAAGAGCAACAATGCAGCCCTTGCTCAGATTATGACAAAGGACTACAGC
The DNA here is from genome assembly GCA_945983195.1 of uncultured Prevotellaceae bacterium. Classification (GTDB taxonomy): domain Bacteria; phylum Bacteroidota; class Bacteroidia; order Bacteroidales; family Muribaculaceae; genus CALZFJ01. The sequence continues at coordinate 823 of CAMFSS010000078.1, forward strand.
AAGGCTAAGAACACTCTCGGTGCAGTAGCTGAGCCGGATGCTACTACTTACTATCTCCTTGCCGTTCTCGGTGCACGCACCAACAACGAGCAGATGGTACTCAGCAACCTTTCACAGTCGGTTAAGCTCGACAGCTCAATGGCTCAGAAGGCTGCTACCGACATGGAGTTTGCCAAGTTCAATATCTCAAGCGTGGTAATGTAATTTTAATTGCCATAACATAAAATTAAGGAGGCTGCACCAATAGGCGCAGCCTCCGATTTTTTTTCACTCGTGGAATTGTGGCTACACGATGCAGATGCCGTGGCGGCGGCACTCCTCAATCTGCTCGTCGGGCCAGATGCTTGCCTGCACCTCGCCAATGTGTGCCTTTTGCAGCAGGAACATGCACAGGCGGCTCTGCCCGATGCCGCCTCCTATCGAGTAGGGCAGCTCGCCGGCAAGCAGTGCCTTGTGGAATGAAAGCTGTGTGCGGTCGGTACAGCTGCGAAGCTCCAGTTGGCGCATAAGCGACTCCTCGCTCACGCGGATACCCATCGACGAGAGTTCGAATGGACATTCCAGAATCGAATCCCACAGAATGAGGTCGCCATTGAGTCCCTGGTAGCCGTCGCTGTTGGTCGTAATCCAGTCATCGTAGTCGGGCGCGCGTCCGTCGTGCGGCTCGCCGTTGCTAAGCGGTGCGCCGATGCCGATGAGGAAGATTGCGCCATACTTCTGTGCAGCTTTGGCTTCACGCTCTTTCGAAGTCAGGTCGGGATACTCCTTGAGCAATTCCTCGGCGTGAACGAATGTCACCTTCTCGGGCAGGCGTGGCGTGATGTGCGGAAAACGCTCGTAAATCATGCACTCGGTCTCTCGCAGTGCGCTGTAGATTTTCTCCACTGTAAGTTTCAGGTAGTCGAGCGTGCGGTCGGCTTCCACGATAGTCTGCTCCCAATCCCACTGGTCCACGTAGAGCGAGTGCAGATTGTCAAGCTCTTCGGCAGTGCGAATGGCGTTCATGTCGGTGTAAAGTCCATATCCCGGAGCGATGTCGTAGGCTCCGAGCTTCATGCGTTTCCACTTGGCGAGCGAGTGCACCACTTCGGCACGGCGGTTGCCCATGCATGCAATGTCGAATGTCACAGCGTGCTCCACTCCGTTGAGGTCGTCATTTATGCCGGTGCCTGAGAGCACAAATAGCGGAGCGGTGACGCGCCGCAGGTGGCGAGCCTGGCCCCGCTACTCCAGAACGCACACTAGCATTTTCCTTTCATTTTGCGAAAATTTTCGAAAATTCAATGTCACAGTGTGAAGCAATAAGCCCGTCGATGCTGCAAAATCACACGAAAAGAATGAATTTATTAAAAATCTCCAAAAAAACACATTACTATATAATAGGAGTAGGTGTGCCGATTAAAAATGACTAATTTTGCAGAAAAATTTACCATATATGCCACTTTTTAATCAAATCGTCGACTCGTTATTGAAATGCTCGCGATGCCGCATGGCTCTGTTGCCGGTGTTCGTGAGCGTGTGCCTCACAGCCATTGCAGCTTCGGCTGAGAATACAGTAACACCACAGGCTGCAAACAATGGTGCAGCCACCACCGACTCGCTTAGTGCACGGCTCGACAAGGTTGAGGCTTTCCAAGCCAGATTGGAGAAAGTCTCGCCATTCATTCCGGGAATCAGTGCGTATGCGTCGGTCGGTTACAATTACGATGAGGACAACACCTCCGAATTCTATGTGAAGTGTGCCCGATTCGACATCAAGGGCAGTCTTGGCGCAAAACTCGACTACCGCTTCCTCTTCGACTTCTACAAATTCAAGTGCTACGATGTGCGCATCAGCTACAAGCCGCTGAAGGAGATAAACATAACTGCCGGACACTTCAAGGTGCCTTTCACCATAGGCAATGGGCGCGGACCGCTCACCGAGGAATTTATCACCACACCGCTCGTGATTCAGCGGCTCATGGGTTTCACCGATGAGTGCGGCATCACCGGCGGCTCGGGTCGCGACATTGGCGTAAGCCTCACAGGCACGCTGTGGCGGCACAAGGGGCTGGACGTGGTGAGCTATGCACTTGGCGTGTTCAATGGCAATGGAAGCAACACAAAGGACGACAACACAAGCAAGGACGTAACCGCAAAGCTGTCGCTGCGACCGCTGAAAGGGCTTGAGCTATCGGGCAGCATCTACCATGGTGAGTACGGTCCCGGCTTCATGCGCCGCAACCGCTGGAGCGTTGGCGGTGAGTATGCAGGAAGTGTGCTGCTTGCCCGTGGCGAATATGTTGCCGGTGATACCGGCGGACGCAACAGCGACGGCTGTTATGCACAATTGGGCGTAAAGACTCGCATAAATCTCACACCGCTTGTGCGCTTCGACTCCTTCACGTCCGATACCGATGTTGATGCCACTGAGCGAATCTATTCGGTGGGTCTAGACTGGCATCCTATCAAGCATCTGCGCCTCCAGGGCAACTACTCACGGCGCACATTCTGCGGTTTTTCTGGTGAAAACGACCGAAATCAGTTTCATTTCGTCGTTACTGCCATACTTTAGTGCCATTTTGACCATAATTCATCGACAGATTTTTAGTAATTTTGCAGCCTGAATATTGTTTTGCACATTTTTAAGGCTATGAAAATTAAGAAAAATCTACTTTTTGCCATTGCATTTGTTGCTTGCTCCATCGTGTCGATGGCTGCCGACAAAATCAAATATGGCGACTTCAATTCATGGGTAATCCGCAGCATCAAGGAATCGTCGGTTCTGGGTGGCAACACAAAGACTCTATATGAAATCGGCCCCAACCAGACTATTGAGGGCGCAAAGGCTTACACTAACCTCGGCGGTTCGCCCTGGGCTACTTCAAATGTCTATGCCAAAGTGATGGGCGTGGTGAAGTGCAGCAACGCCGTGTATCGCGACCAGCGCGGCACAGGCGACTACTGCGCAAAGCTCACCACAGTGCTTGAGCATGTGAAGGCTCTCGGCATGATTAATATGGACGTACTGGTTTCGGGCAGCATCTTCCTCGGGCAGATTTTTGAGCCGATATCAAGCACCAAGAATCCTTACGGCAAAATGGAGATGGGCGTGCCTTTCAGCAAGCGTCCGCAATATCTGTCGTTCGACTATCGCGTGTCGGTTCCTGAAAATGGACATGTGATATATTCAAGTGGTTTCGGCTCAAAAAAGACTCTCCCCGGCAAGGACTATGCCGAGGTGTTCATCATTCTGCAACGCCGTTGGGAAGACTCCAATGGTAAGCTCCATGCCAAGCGTGTAGGCACAGGCCGTGAACGCTACGGTGCTACAACATCGGGTTGGGTCAACGGACACAAGATTCCAATCTGGTATGGCGACATTACCAAGCACCACGGCTATCAGTCGTATATGGGGCTTATTCCGAAGGAAAACAGCTACTATGCCCGCAACAGCAAGGGTAAACTCGTTCCCGTGATTGAAGAGGGCTGGGACGATGCCAATGCCACACCCACGCACATGATGGTGATGGCTTCGTCGGGTTGCGGCGTAGCCTACACCGGAATGGTGGGAATGGTCATGTGGGTCGACAATTTCCAGCTCATATACTAATGGTGGAACATCTGCGCCACTCGGCGGACTCCTGCCACGAAGGCTTCCACCTCTTCCATTGTGTTGTACACTCCAAATGATGCACGCACCGTTCCCTCAATGCCGAGGGTGGTCATGAGCGGCTGGGCACAGTGATGCCCGGTGCGCACGGCTATACCAAGCTTGTCGAGCAGCATTCCCATGTCGTAGTGGTGAATGTCGTCGACGAGGAACGAGATCACTCCGCTCTTTTGCTCGGCAGTGCCGAATATCTTCATTCCCGGAATCTGCATCAGCCCCTCGGTCGCTTTTGTGAGCAGTGCATGCTCATGTGCTGCTATGCGGTCGAGCCCCAGTGCCTCCACATAGTCGATTGCAGTGCCGAAGGCGGCAATGTCGACGTAGTCGGGCGTGCCTGCCTCAAACTTGAAAGGCAGGTCGGCGTAGGTGGTGCCTTCCCACGACACGTGACCAATCATTTCGCCTCCGCCCTGATAGGGGCTCATGCGCTCAAGCAGTGCCTTCTTGCCATAAAGCACGCCCACACCCGTCGGGCCATACATCTTGTGCGACGAGAGCACATAGAAGTCGGCATCGAGGTCGCGCACGTCGATTTTAATGTGTGGTGCAGCCTGTGCGCCATCTACGAGCACAGGCACGCCGTGACGGTGGGCAATGGCAATCATATCCTTTACGGGGTTAACAGTGCCAAGCACATTCGACACATGGCAGATCGACACAAAACGTGTGTTCTCCGAAATAAGGTTCTCAAAATCTTCAGTAGTCACCTCGCCGCGGCTGTTCATTGGCACCACGCGCAGATTGATGCGCTTGTTGCGCTGAATGAGCTGCCATGGCACGATGTTAGCGTGATGTTCCATTGCGGTCACCACTATTTCGTCGCCGTGGCACAGTGAGTCGCTCAGCGTCGAAGCCACCAAGTTAATGGCTTCGGTGGTGCCGCGTGTGAACACAATCTCCTCAATTGAGGCGGCATTGATGAAGCTGCGCGCTTTCTCGCGTGCGAGTTCCACGCGGTCGGTTGCTTCCTGCGACAGTGTGTGCACGCCGCGGTGTACATTCGCCTTGTGGTTGTAGTACATGTCGACAATGCTGTCGACAACGCAGCGCGGAGTCTGCGATGTGGCGGCACTGTCGAGGTAGATGAGGGGCTTCCCTCCGATGGTGCGGTTGAGGATAGGAAAATCCTCGCGTATTTTGCTTATATCCAAGCTCATTGCTTTAGTGAAAATTCATTTTTTGTTTCTCAGGCACTTGCCTGCACATTCGCCGCAGTCGGCAAGTGCTCCGGCAAACCGCTTCTCTACAAGGTGGTGCAGACGGTCCTTCAGTGCTTCGATGCGTACACCGTCGATCACATCGCTCATGAATGCCTGCATAAGCAGTGTGCGGGCTTCATGTTCGGGTATTCCGCGTGTGCGCATATAGAAAAGTGCATCCTGGTCGAGCTGGCCCACTGTGGCACCGTGGCTGCATTTCACATCGTCGGTGTAGATTTCGAGCTGCGGCTTGGTGAACATCTTTGCCGTAGTCGATGCGCACACGTTGCGGTTGCTCTGGTATGCCTCCACCTTCGGCGCATTGCCTGCCACAAGTATTTTGCCTGAGAATGCACCTATGGCATGGTCGTCGAGCACATATTTGAACAGTTCGTTGCTGTGGCAGTGCCCCACATTGTGGCCGATGAAGGTGTGGTTGTCGACGTGCTGGTTGCCGCCCATTATAGCCATACCGAGCAGTGAAGTCTCGGCATGCTCACCGTCGATGCTTATGTGGTAGTCGTTGCGTGTGATGCCGTTGGCAAGCGTGATGCCGTCGACGAGAAGGTTGGAGCCGGCAGCCTGATGCGCCCACAGCGATGATGCACGTCGTGAGGTGTCGGCAGTGGCCTCAAGGTCGTAGAAGTCGAAAGTTGCGCCTTCGCCGAGGCTCACTTCAATCACCTGGTTGCTCAGGCACTGCACCGTGCGGCTCTGGGTGTGGTCGCACACCAGCATACGCGCCTGTGCGCCCTCCTCAAGCACCACAAGCACGCGGCGGACAGCCATCACGGGCTGTGCCACATTCATGATGTTGACGAGCTGCAAAGTGCGCTCAAGCGCCACGCGCTGCGGCACATAGACGAAAATGCCGTCTTGAGCCAGCAGAGTGTTGAGAGCCACCTGTGGATTGCTTAGAGGGGCAATCCGTGCGTAGTGGCGTGCCACAAGGTCGGGATAGTCTTCGGCAGCCTTGCGCAGCGACGACACTATCACGCCATCGCGGTGCGGAGTGAGTGTGTCGCCGTCGTGGTGGTACACGTCGTTGAAGAAGTAGTAGGGCGAAGTGCTCATGTTGGGCACATCGCAGCGGAAAGCCTCGGCAGGGTCGGCGGTGAGGTTCACACGGTTGATGTTCACTCCGTAGTCGGGGGCAAACATTTCGTGGAGGTCGGTAGCCTCATAGTCCTCGTCGCCTTTCCGGGGCATTCGGGCATTTTCAAGGGCATTTAGCGCATCGGGGCGCACGGCATTGAGCACCGGTGCCGAGTGTGCATTTATGGCATCGCTATATGTCGTGAAAATGTCGGTATATTGCTTTATTGCTGACATAGTTCCAATTTTTAGTCCCATTCGCGCTTAATCCAGTCGTAGCCTTTCTCCTCCAGTTCAAGGGCGAGTTCCGGACCGCCTGTCTTCACAATGCGGCCCTTGTAGAGCACATGCACGAAGTCGGGCTTGATGTAGTCGAGCAGACGCTGGTAGTGGGTAATGACAATAGTTGCGTTGTTGTCGGTCTTTAGCTTGTTCACGCCGCCAGCCACGAAGCGCAGGGCGTCGATATCGAGTCCGCTGTCGGTTTCGTCGAGAATCGAGAGGCGCGGCTCAAGCATAGCCATCTGGAAAATCTCGTTGCGCTTCTTTTCACCGCCTGAGAAGCCCTCGTTCACCGAGCGCGAGGCGAGTTTGTTGTCGAGCTCCACAATGGCGCGCTTCTCGCGCATCAGCTTCAGAAATTCGCTGGCGCTGAGCGGCTCCTGCCCGAAGTATTTGCGCTTGGCATTGAGTGCGGCGCGCATGAAGTTGACCATGCTCACACCGGGAATCTCCACAGGATACTGGAAACTGAGGAAAAGACCTTCGTGGCTGCGGTTCTCGGGAGGCAGAGCGAGCAGGTCTTTGCCGTAGAACTCCACGCTGCCGCCGGTCACCGTGTAGGCGGGATTGCCGGTGAGTACCGACGAGAGGGTGCTCTTTCCCGAGCCGTTGGGACCCATTATGGCATGCACCTCACCGGGGCGCACCGTGAGGTTCACCCCCTTTAATATCTCTTTGCCTTCAATTGAGGCATGCAAATCTTTGATTACAAGCATATTTGTGTTTTGTCCTTTTTTGTTTCATTGAAAAAATGTTATCCTACGCCGCCTTCGAGGGATATGGAGAGCAGCTTCTGTGCTTCCACAGCAAATTCCATAGGCAGCTTTGCCATTACCTCTTTGGCATAGCCATTTACGATTAGCCCTATGGCATCTTCGGTGGATATGCCGCGCTGGTTGCAGTAGAATATCTGCTCCTCATTGATTTTCGATGTGGTGGCTTCATGCTCCACTACCGACGACTCATTCTGCACGTCGATGCGTGGGAAGGTGTGGGCACCGCTCGTCGAGCTGAGCAGCAGGCTGTCGCACTGGGTGTAGTTGCGGCAGTTGGAGGCTTTAGGCACCACCTTCACCTCGCCGCGGTAGCTGTTCTGGCTGTGTCCTGCCGATATTCCTTTCGACACTATTGTGCTGCGCGAGTTGCGGCCTATGTGTATCATCTTTGTGCCTGTGTCGGCTTGCTGGTAGTTGTTGGTGAGGGCAACCGAGTAGAATTCGCCCACCGAGTTGTCGCCTTGCAGCACGCAGCTCGGATATTTCCATGTGATGGCTGAGCCTGTTTCCACCTGGGTCCACGAAAGCTTTGAGAAGTCGCCGCGGCACAGTCCGCGCTTGGTCACGAAGTTGT
>CAMFSS010000079.1 GCA_945983195.1 uncultured Prevotellaceae bacterium
AGTGATGTGGTATTAGCCATAGTTTTGAATAAGGTTTTCACTTTGAGTGCCTTTTCCGGAGCCAGGAGCTCCAAAAATTACCAAATTAAACATAGTCCTTGTGTTTTATATCCTTGTTTCCGCGCCCCTCGCATGAGGGGGCAAATATCTGTTTATACCCAATGTAATTCCACACCGGCGGCCATTGGCATCGCCGCACACGTCGGTGCTCTACTCAGCCAGGACGAAGATGTCGCTCAAGTCGCGTGCAAGACCGTCGAGATCGAGTCCGTAGCCGATAATGAATTTCGACGGAATCTCAAATCCCACATAGTCGGGCTTCGCGCTCGTAAGGAGCGATGCCGGCTTGAAAAGGAGCGTGGCAAACTTGATGCAAGCCGGATTGCGCTTCTGCAAAGCGGCAATCATGCGCTCAGCCGTCACACCGGTATCTACAATGTCCTCGATGATAACCACATTGCGCCCGGCAATATCCTCGCTAAGCCCCATCAGCTCGTTCACCACTCCGGTGGAGCTGGTGCCCTCATACGACTTGTAGCGCATAAACGTAATCTCCGATTCGGGCATACGGCACGCGCGGAACAGGTCGGCGGCAAAGACAAATGCGCCATTGAGCACACAGATGAAAAGCGGCGGCTGCTTGCCCTCAAAGTCGCGCCTTATTTCAGCGGCTACGCGCTCCACCTGCTTGGCTATCTCCTCTCTCTTCAGATATGGGACGAATGTCATCCCCTTGATTGTTACACTTTCCATAAAGTTGGATAAAATTTGCACAAAGTTAATAAAGATTACAATTCCGCGCAATACTTCCCCTCTCTTTTTTTCATCTTGTTGTTTTCAAACTAATCCACCGAATCAGCTTCATTCTTCCCCACCCTACTGCCTTTCCGACTATTTCTCCGCATTTTTTGCGGAGATTATCTTAAATGTTATCCGCATATTCTGCGGAGCAAATCCACTATTTTCTCCGCAAAGTCTTGTTGTTCCCAATCTTTATGCCTATCTTTGCTCACATCAAAAAGAAAGATACGTTAGGCAATTATGGCACAAAAGTATATATGGAACCACGAGCAATGGCCCGACATGTATTGGAACTCCGATGCCATCTCAAAAATGCTCTCTGATGTGAACGAACTCCGCGGAAAGCTTGCCGGAGTTATGTCGGTCTTTGGGCTGAAGGAGCGCGACGACTCCATGCTCAGTTCTATGACACAAGAAATCGTCAACTCTGCCGAGATTGAGGGCGAACGGCTCAACCGCGACAGTGTGCGCTCATCTATTGCACGGCAATTGGGGCTGGAATATGCCGGACTGCCAACTCCCGACCATTACACAGAGGGCGTGGTGCAAGTGCTTCTCGATGCCACGCAGAACTATCAGCAAGCCCTGAATGCCGACCGTCTGTTCAGTTGGCATGCAGCTTTGTTCCCTACCGGCTACAGTGGCATGTATCGCATCACAGTGGGTGCATGGCGCAAGGGAACTGATGCAATGCAGGTGGTTTCGGGTGCTTTGGGCAAACAGAAGGTTCACTTTGAGGCTCCGCCGAGTGATGCCGTAGGAGATATGATGACCTGCTTCCTGGCATGGATAAACAATACCGCCGACAATATCGACCCGATTGTAAAAGCAGCCGTTGCCCACTTGTGGTTTGTCACAATACACCCTTTTGACGATGGCAACGGCCGCATCTGCCGCACTGTCACCGAATGGCTTCTATCGCGTGCCGACAACGCGCAACAACGCTTCTACAGCCTTTCATCAGAAATTCTCAACAATCGTAATGATTATTACAACCACCTTGAAAAGGCTCAAAAAGGCTCACTCGACATAACTGAATGGATTTCATGGTTTATCTCCATTTTGGGAAAAGCCCTGCTCAATGCTCTCAGCAAGACAGAAAGGGTGAAAATGAAGTTCTTGTTTTGGGATAAGCATAATGCCACTCCACTCAACATCCGCCAAAAAAAGGTGATAAACATGTTGCTCGACGGCTTCGAGGGCAAGCTAAACTCCTCAAAATGGTATAAGATAAACCATTGTTCGCAGGACACCGCCTCGCGCGACATCAACGACCTTATCGCAAAAGGCATCCTGCAAATGGTTCCGGGCAGTAGAGGTCGCAGCACTTGCTACGAGCTTTGCCCATAGCTTGGCTATATCGGGCACAGCGGCTGAAGGATTGCATTTTTATGCCGGTGCTTGATAGTGTTTATCGGGGTTTTTGTGTAACTTTGCTCCCGATTTTGCTAAAGCTACTTTTTTTATGGAAAGAATCGAGCTTCACAATGTGCTTCCCACGGTGTTTGCCGGCAGGGAAGACAACAATAGCGAGGTGTGGCTGCGCCAAGTGACACTGGAGCGCGGCAAATACTACCTCATCACTGCCGAAAGCGGCACCGGCAAATCGTCGCTGTGCAGCTATCTCTACGGCTTCCGCACCGACTATTCGGGCACTATCACATTCGACGGTACCGACATTCGCCCTCTTGGCGTTGCCGATTGGTGCCGTCTGCGCTCACGCCATATCGCCTATCTGCCGCAAGAGCTGCGGCTATTTGCCGAACTCACGGCTATGGAGAATGTAGAGCTGGGCAACCGCCTCACGAGCCACAAGACTCGGCAACAGATACTCAGCCTGTTTGAGCAGCTCGGCATCGCCGACAAGGCCGACAGCCCTGTGGCACGCCTCTCGATAGGCCAGCAGCAGCGCGTGGCCATCATTCGCACCCTCTGCCAGCCGTGTGACTTCATTCTGCTCGATGAGCCGGTGAGCCACCTCGACGCAGCCAACAACCGCATCGTTGCCAATCTGGTCATGGCCGAAGCCCGGAGCATGGGTGCAGGCATTATCTCCACTTCGGTGGGAAACAACGTGTTGATCGACGTTGACAAGGAATTTAAGTTATGACATTCTGAAAACACTATTCATTTATCCACAAATTATGAAACGCAACAGTGGCGGACTTATGTGGGAACTGCTCCGCAAGAACATCAGTGCCGGTCAGCTCACCGGATTCGCAATTGCCAACCTTATCGGACTCACCATAGTGCTCCTCGCCGTACAATTCTATGGCGACGTGCGACCCATCTTCAACGATGAAGAGAGCTTCATTCGCCGCGACTACCTCGTTGTGACACACAAAATTTCGGGAATGGGGGCACTGCTCGGCACCGGCTCTTCATTCTCCGACGAGGCGATTGCCGACATCGAGCGGCAGCCGTGGGTGCGCAAGGTGGGAAAGTTCACCACTTCGGCATACAATGTGTATGCATCGGTTGGTCTGGGCAATAGCGGACGCAAGCTGAGCAGCCAGATGTTCTTTGAGTCGATTCCCACTGAGTTCATCGACGTGAAGCCCGACGAGTGGCATTTCGACCCATCTCGCCCGGTGGTTCCGGTGATTGTGTCGAAGGACTACCTGTCGCTCTACAACTTCGGCTTTGCCGCCGCTCAAGGTATGCCGAAAATCAGCGAAGGAATGGTGGGCATGGTGCCATTGCAGTTCACACTCACCGGTGGCGGACGCAGCGAAGTGATTCCCGGACGCATCGTGGGCTTCTCAAGCCGCCTCAATACCATAGTAGTGCCAGAAGAATTCATGCAGTGGAGCAATGAGCGATACTCCGGCGGTACTACCGATGCCCCGGCAAGACTGATAGTGGAGGTCAACACTCCCGGCGACGTGAAAATAGCCCAATACATGGAGGAACACGGCTACGAAATCGCCGGCGACAAGCTCGACAGCGGCAAAGCCAACTATTTCCTCACAGTCACCACCGGCATAGTGATTGCCGTGGGGGCACTCATCAGCCTGCTTTCGTTCTTTGTGCTCATGCTCAGCATATATCTGCTGCTACAGAAGAATATGCGCAAACTGCAAGACCTGCTTATGCTCGGCTATACCCCTGCCGAAGTGTCAGCTCCCTACATACGCATGGTTGTAGCCATCAATGCCGCCGTGATGCTGCTCTCGGTAATTCTCATGGCAATAGCACGCACAGTCTATCTGCCTATGCTCGAAGGACTTGGAGCGGCAGGAAGCTCCCTGCTCCCTGCCATTGCCGTGGCACTCATAGTGATGGGGCTTATCACTCTGGGCAACATCATCGCCATCAGCCGCCGCATATCCACCCTCTGGCGCCAGCAGTGACACTCCACCACCGACACTGACGCGCCGGTCATATACATACACAAAGAAGCCCGACTTTGCAGCCGGGCTTCTTTGTGCGGAAAGGACGAGATTCGAACTCGTGGTAGGATTACTCCTACGGCAGTTTAGCAAACTGCTGGTTTCAGCCACTCACCCACCTTTCCGTTTGGTATGCGCTGATTTTCTCATTGCGAGTGCAAAGTTACGCATTTTTTCGGTAGTGTGCAAATTTTCTCCAACAATATTTTCATTTTTCTTGCGCCATTGTGCGTTTTTTTGTACTTTTACACTATTGAAACGAGTGTATCATGTGCTACATGACAGTTTGTTACAACCCGCTGCCATGACGCACATTCGTGGCAATTATTAATTATTACTTTTTTTTGACCGGATTATGACTATTTGTAGACTATTCTATAAAATAATGTGTGCAGCAGCACTCACGGCGGCCGTGCCACAAGCCACTGCTGCTTCAAACAACGATTTTGCCGACACCGATTCGGCTATGCAGACCGCTGTCGACCGTTTTGCCCTCCACCCTTCGCTGCGCCACGGCTCAGTAGGCGTGTGTGTGATGCGCATCGACTCGGGCACTGTGGTTGCTGCCCACACCCCCGACGAAGCGTGCATCACTGCATCAACGATGAAAACCGTAACTTCAGCCACCGCACTCGAACTGCTGGGCAAGGATTTCACTTTCGGCACAAAGGTGATGGCTGTGGGCAAAATCGACCGGCACGGCACACTGAAGGGCAACATTGTAGTGCGCGGTGAGGGCGACCCTACGCTCGGATCCCGCTATTTCGCCTCACATGGCTCGATTGTCGACTCCATAGTGTCGCAAGTGCTCGGCTGCGGCATCAAGAGGATTGAAGGACGTGTGATTGTCGACCCCTCTGCCATTCCCTATCCACCCGTAGGCAATTGCTGGATGTTTGACGATTTGGGCTACGACTACGGTGCAGGCTGCTTCGGCGTGTGCTTTGCCGACAATGTGCTCAATGTGTCGCTCGACTGTTCAGGCACTGAACCGGGCGACATTCGAATAGAGCCTATGACGACCCGGCTGGGCGTAAACAGCCGCATAAGGCTTTACAATGAAGGCGACACAATGCCCGTTGACTATGTGGAAGCCGTGCCCGACTACGATACGCCGATGCTCAATCTGTGGGGTGGCATACGGCGAGGCAGCAAGCGTTTCGTGCAGACATTTGCCAATCCTGCGCCATATTACACTCTCGAAGATAGCGTGATGCGCGGATTGCGCTATGCCGACATTCGCGTGCGCGACAAGGTGATTCCCGACGAAAAAATCAACGCCGACACACTGCTGCTCGTAGATTTCCGCTCGCCGCTGCTGCCCGAGGTGCTACGCTCACTGCTCTATCGCAGCGACAACATGTTCACCGAAATGACTCTGCGTGCGGTTGCCGCAGCAAGTTGCAAGCAAGCCACAATAAAGAATGGCGTGGCTAAAGTGAATGAACTGTGGCGGCTGAAAGGCGTAGACACTGCGGCTCTGTTCATGCGCGACGGCAGCGGTCTCTCGCGCAACAACAAGGCTTCGGCTCGATTCCTGTGCGAAATGCTGCGCTGCGTGTATGCCGACCGCGACTCGCTCGGCTGCGACTTCTCGCAACTGCTTCCGGTTGGAGGCGTGAGCGGCACGCTGAAGTCGTTGCTTGGCAAAACGCCGCTTTGCGGACGCGTGGCTCTGAAATCGGGCAGCATGAGCGATGTGCAGTGCTTCGCGGGCTACTTCCCTGCCGACAGCCCTAAGTACTCGGTCACGGTGCTTGTCAACAACTTCCTGTGCCCGCGCTCTGAGCTTCGGCGCAACATTGAGCAGATGCTCGTGGAGCTGTTTTCAACCGAATAGCATATTTTTCATTCTGTTTTTGCGTTTTTTTAGGCTGAAAATACACAGTTTTTGGAAATAAATAACTACGTTTGCACCATTAAACAATAAGATGATTATTATGGAGGTTGCCATAAAAGATATTATCAGCAAGACCTACGAGCTCGAAGGGCTGCTCATACTTGCCAAGAGCCGCACAGAAACCGGACTCGAGGAGCCTCTGCGCCGATTGATTGTCGCAAAGAAAAATGAGGTGGCAAATATGATTGACGCTGCCTTCGGCGAAACGGCAGATTGCAGCATCATTGAGCCGGAACCACAGCCTCTAGAACCGCCGGCAGATGAGCCGATTGAAGAAATAGTGTCGGACGACGAGCCTGTTAATGAACTTTTTGATGATTCTCTCGGCATGGAACCGGCTGACGAGCCGGAACCTTACACAGAGCCGGTGGCTGAACCGCTTGCGGAACCTGAGCCGGTAATAGAGCCGGGACCCATAGAGGAGCCGGTTGACGAGCCGGAACCTGACGATGCGCCACTCGACGAAGAATATGACGATGAGGAGGACGACGACGATGACGACGAGCTTCTCGACGAAGAAGAGGAGGGGCTTACACTCGATGAAGCCCTGCAACGCAGCATGAGCCGCGACCTGCGCCGTGCTTTCTCGCTCAACGACCGTTTCCGCTACCGCCGCGAGCTTTTCGGCAACAGCGATGTGGAAATGAACGACACACTCAATTTGGTGGAGACAATGCACTCATTCGGCGAGGCTGAGGAATTTTTCTACGGCGACCTCGAATGGGACCGCGAGTCACCCGAGGTGAAAGACTTTATGACGATAATAAAGAACCACTTCCTTACGGCAAAGAGCTGAGAGAGAGGTTTCTCTCAGCGGAACAAAATACGTTTTTTTCTTCAAAAGGAATTATGAGCGGAAAACTCTACATAGTGCCCACGCCGGTGGGAAATCTCGATGACATGACGGTGCGTGCCATCAACACGCTGCGCGATGCCGACTGCATTCTCGCCGAAGACACCCGCACAAGCAGTGTGCTGATGAAGCACTTCGGAATCACCACCCGTATGCAAAGCCACCACAAATTCAATGAGCACGACACCCTGCCGGCTCTAATTGAGCGGCTTGAAGGCGGCGAAACGATAGCATTGGTGAGCGATGCCGGCACTCCTGCCATTTCCGACCCCGGCTTCCTGCTTTCACGCGAATGTAGGCGCAACGGAATCGAAGTGGAATGTCTGCCTGGTGCTACCGCTTTTGTGCCTGCAATCGTCAATTCAGGTCTGCCGTGCGACCGCTTCTGCTTCGAGGGCTTCCTGCCGCAGAAGAAGGGGCGTGCCACACGCCTTGCAGCACTTGCCGACGAACAGCGCACAATGATTTTCTATGAGTCGCCGTTGCGGCTGGTCAAGACGCTCCAGCAGCTTGCCGACGCCTTCGGGGCTGACCGCGAAGCATCGGTGTGCCGCGAAATATCGAAGGTGCACAACACCACACACCACGGCACTCTCGGCTCGCTCGTCGAGGAGTTTACGGCGACAGCTCCGCGTGGCGAAATTGTGATTGTGGTAGCCGGAAAAGCCTCTGAATCACAAGTGAAAGTCGACAAATATGCCGGCTTCAAGCACAAGTCGAGTATCGCACCGACACCCGGCGGCGATGAAACGCAAAATACCTGAGTCCCATAGGATTATTCACACATTTCTGAACAAACAACAATCATTATTATTCATATACAATTTTAATCACAGAAAAAGTTATGAAAAAATCAATTCTTATGATTGCATGCCTTGCTATATGCGGTCTGGTGGCATGCAATGGCAGCAAAAAGGAAACGGATGAGCGCGATGCGCAAATCACCGAATTGAGCGACTCACTCCAGACTATCAATGCCGAGAAGGACAGCCTTATGTCACTCATGGCTGAAATCAGCGACGGAATGCTCCAAATCAAAGATATGGAAAACATTCTCACTTCGGGCAACCTCAACAAAGAGACAGTCGACAAGAAGCAGGAAATCAAGGACAACATGATTGCCATTCAGCAGGCACTTGAATCTCGCCGCCAGAAGCTCGCAGCTATGGAGTCGCGCCTGAAAAAATCATCGGCCTACAATGAGAGCATGAAGAAGACCATTGAAAGCCTCAAGGCTCAAATTGAATCACAGGAGAACACAATTGCCGGTTTGCAGGCTGAATTGCGCAATGCAAACATCCACAATCACCCACAAAACACTCCACACGACACCCACACCCCACTAACCACCCCACAACCCCCCCACCACAAACAACCACACCAC
>CAMFSS010000080.1 GCA_945983195.1 uncultured Prevotellaceae bacterium
TAACAAAGAAACAAAATTACTGTTTTTATGAGCAAAATTAAAGTTGCCGTAGTAGGCTACGGAAATATCGGCCGTTTTGTGGTCGAGGCACTTTCTGTCGCTCCCGATTTTGAGATTGCGGGAATTGTGCGACGCAGCATAACCAACATTCCTGCCGAGATTGCCAAATACAAGGTCGTTACAAATATTGATGAGCTTGGGAAGGTAGATGTTGCCATTCTCAGCACTCCAACCCGCGAAGTGGAGAAGCACGCTGCCGAATTGCTGGCAAAAGGCATTAACACCGTCGACAGTTTCGATATCCATACACAGATTCCGGCTCTTCGAAAGACTCTCGATGCCATTGCCAAGGCTAATGGCACAAAGGCTGTGATTGCTGCCGGTTGGGACCCCGGAAGCGACTCTGTAGTCCGCACTCTGATGCAGGCTGCTGCCCCCAAGGGTGTAACCTACACTAATTTCGGACCCGGCATGAGCATGGGGCACAGTGTGGCTGTGCGTTCAAAAGCCGGTGTGAAAGATGCTCTCTCAATGACTATTCCTCTCGGAACAGGAATACATCGACGCATGGTGTATGTGGAGCTTGAGGAAGGCGCAAGCCTCGACGAAGTGACAAAGGCCATCAAAGCCGACCCATATTTTGCAAGCGATGAGACTCATGTGATGCAAGTGCCGAGCGTCGACGAAGTTCGCGACATGGGGCACGGCGTACACATGGAGCGAAAGGGCGTTTCAGGACTCACTCAGAACCAGCGTTTTGAGTTCACAATGAGTATCAACAATCCTGCCCTCACTGCACAAATCCTTGTGGGTGTGGCTCGTGCCACTACGCGTCTTGCTCCCGGTGCATACACCATGATTGAGGTGCCGGTAATCGACCTGCTCCCCGGTGACCGCGATGAGTGGATTTGCCGACTGGTATAATGGCGTAAGGCTATTTCAAGAATTTCACTGCCGAGTGCGATGTCTTCACAATGTAGACTCCGCTCGGCAGTTCTTTTAGCGGCACTAAATTCTGTCCCGCATTGAGGCTGAGATTTTTCACCATCATTCCCGATGCCGCGTAGATTGCTGCCTCGCAGTCGCTTGCAACTGTGATTGCCGCCTCATTGCCGCGCATTGCCACACGCAGACCGTCGGCATCGTTCCTTGTCATAGCAACTGATGCCTCAGGGTGCAGGTCGAGTCCGCCGCACAGTTCAGTTGATGTTTCGCCAATCCAGCCGCATTGCTGATTCACGGCAGTGTACACCTTTATGAAGTCGATGTGCGTGAGATTCACAGCATTACCATCGGCATCCACAGCCCAGTCGATATTGAAGCCCGGGTCTGTATTGTTGGGGCGGTTGTCCACATATCCGTAGTCCATAAATGAGAGGAAGTAGGTGCCATTCATGAGTTCGGCATTGTTGGCAATGCGAGTTCCGGTGAATGTGCGCTGGTCCGCGGGGATCCCCGGCGGAGAATATGGCTTGGTGTGAACCGTCCCTTTCTGTATGTATCCTTCAGCCTCATCGGCATAGTTTGAAGTCCAGCGCACATATTTTCGGTCAGTTATTGCACTATTCGACGGGTCTGGGTCGGCTGTGTGACCATTCTCAGGCTTGTAGTAGGTGATTTCGAAGCCGTGTTTTGTCGAGTCTTTTGCATATTCGCTGCCTGCAAGTTCCCACCACTCATCATCAGGAAGTCCGTTGCCGTTGGTGTCGACCGACACCATCACTGCACCGGGTTCGCAACTGCCGCCTTTGGCTGCGCTTTCGGCTGAGAAAGCGTTGCCGAAGAGCTTGAAGTCGTATTCTCCGCTCACATTCACCACGGGGTGGTCGAATCCCACCACCACATATCCGCCAAAGCCGCCCAGCGATATCATGCCGGGTCGCTCTTCGCCGCAAAGGTTTTCAGCCACCTTCTCAAGCATCTTCTCATGCGTGTCGCCCTCCTCATATTCAGGCAATTCATTGATAAACTGCCCCGGTGCAGGCTTGTAGTCATACACTCTGCTCAGATATGGCGACTCAGCAAATGCAGGCATCATAGCCATAGTAAATATCGTTCCAAATAATAAATTCTTCATAATATCTCAAAATAATATCTTTATTACTTCAAATCCAATACCGCCACGAGAAGCTCCAAGTATCCTCTGCCCTACCGGTCAGACTAAGCCCTCTATCACCTCTCACAGAACGCAATGTGTGCCGGAATATCCCCGGTTCGCACGTTCCACCGCTGCACGCCGTCGCTGCTGAAGCAGTAAAGGTAGCCCGGATTCACATAGTTTCGCGCATCGGTAACATAAATGTCGTGCGTCAGCGGATTCACTGCTATGCCGTAGGGCTTGCGTATTATGGCATCGGTGCCGTCGGTGATGAAGTTCTCGCTTACCACCTCCTTGCGGTTCACGTCAACAATGCTGTAAGAGGGCACTGCCGATTGTGTCACATTGCTCCACGCATTGCTCACGATGTAGAGCGAGTCACCCACAAGCGTCATGTCGCTCACCGGCACATCAATCTCGGCAATCAGCCTACGTTTGCGCACGTCGTAGCAGAAGAGCTTCGAGGTCGATTCCACATAGTCGCCGCGTGACGAAATCCACAATCCACCGCGCGTGTCGCAGCACACGTATTGCAGATTGATGTCGATGTCAATCTCCTCCTCCACCTTGAATGTCGTCAGGTCAATCACGCTTATGCGTCGCTCATAGTTCGGTACGCGGTAGCCGCCGGAGTTGGCTACGTAGATTTTGCCGTCGACTATCTCCAGTCCGTCGGGTTGGAATCCCACTATGCAGCGTGCCTCCTCCTTCAGTGTGAGGGTGTCGATTTTTGCCACGAAGCCGAGCTGCTCGTATTCGGGGTCAATCACCACCGGTCCGGCATACGAAGTCACATAGGCATATCCTCCATGAAACTTGATGTAGCGGCAGTTGGGAATGTCAATCTGTCCGATGCGCACGCACGTTGCAGCGTCCATCACCTCCACCTTGTTCGAGCAGTTCACCACTGCGTAGAGGCGCGAGCCGTAGATGGCAAGGTCGTTGCCTACGTCGCCAAGTTCCTTCGGCACCGAGGGATTGGCCGACCCGTAGATGTTGCGTGAGTACACACCTGATGTGTAGTCGTAGTAGTCGAGCGTGCACTTGTTGCTGCCCATATTGCCCTCATTGAGCAAATAGAAGCCGCTAATCGCTGTGTATTCAGGCTTCGACACCTCCACTCTTTCGGGAATGAAGATTTCATCATCGTGTCTGCAAGCTGCAAGCACAGTGAGCAGTAGTGCAATATGTAGAATTTTCAGTAGTCTCATACGGTTGGTTTTCTTGAAAAATGTTCCGCAAAGATAGCAATCCATCATCTTTTTCTTCTCACTAAATTGTTACACTCAGCGTCAGCTTATAGTTCCTTCCGGGCATCGGGTAATTCCTGATTACCTCATATTGCTGGTCGAAAAGGTTGTTCACCTCCATTTGCGCTTTCATCTTCACGCCGCCGAGCGTGATGGTGTAGCCTGCCGATATGTCGTGGGTGTACCACGGCTGCACGTAGTTGGCGCGGATGTTCGACGAGTTGTCGTATCGCTCGCCCACATAGATGAAGCTGTAGTTGAGGTCGATGCTCCGCCACGCACCGTGCAGCACTGCCGAACCGCTGTGGCGAGGTATGTAGGCTATCTGCCCCTTGTAGGTGCCGGCCTCATCGGCGGTGTCGGTCGGGTCGCTGAAGTCGCGTGCGCTCTGGAATGTGTAGGCAAGCGATGCGTCGACGTACACATCGCCCGGCAGGCGCAGGTTGGCTTGAGCCGTCACGTCGGCACCCCATATTCTCACTTGCCCCAGATTCATCATCAGCCAGCGGTATTGCCCGTTGCCCTTTGGCACAGCTATAATCTTGTCGGTCACATGGTTGTAGTATCCGTCGGCACTGAGTTTGAAGCCGTGGAAAAAGGCGTGCTTGTCGGTGTTGCTGAATGTGTATTGAAGCCCGAGGTCATATTGGTCGACCATTTCAGGGCGAAGCGAGGCATTGCCCATGTCGGTGTAGTAGAGGTCGTTGAAAGTGGGCATGCGGAATGCCCTTTTGACGAACGCTCTGAAATCGAGCACATTACTCTTGCCCGAAAGTGCGCGATAGCTTGCAAAGACGGCTGGTGTGAACTCATGCCGGCTGCTGTGCCTCATGTAGCGGCTGCCCGAAGCTGCCACTGCCTGTGCGCGGTCGAAGACAAATGTACCCAGCACACTCGCCTGCACCTTGAAGCGGCTGAGTTGCGCTGCCGTGGCAAGTGCTGCCAGCACGCTGTGGCGCGTGGGATAGGCAAAGTCGCGCAGTGTGGCATCGAGCGTGTTCCACTGGTAGTCCACTGAGAGGTTGGCGTCCCACACGTCGCTGATTATTGCATAGTTGTGTGCCGTCGAGATGTAGCACTCCTGTTGCCAGAATTTGTTGTCGATATACATGAGCGTAGTGTCGGGATTGAGGTAGCGCATATAGTCGCGCGCATATTTCGCGTTCACTTGCAGGCGGTAACGCTCGCCCAGGCGTTTTTGTAGCTGGCCCTGCACAAAGAAGTTGCAGTCCCATTGCCGCTGCGAATTTTTCCACACGTTGTTCACAATCGCGCCGGGTATTCCCTTGTCGGAGTCGTAGAAGTAGGCCTTGAGGTTCCATTTTCCTTCGTCAATGCGTCCGAACACTCCTGCCTCCACGCGCAGCGAGTGGATGTCGCCGTTGCGCCGCGTGGCAGTGGTGTCCCATGCTAGCGTGCCGTCGGAGAACACCTTGTGGTAGCGGAACTTGTATCTACCCGTAGCGTAGATATATTCTGCGCTCACATTGGCACTCACGCGGTCGCTCAGCTTCTGCTCCAGAAGCAGTGATGGATTGGCAAGCCCAAACGACCCGGTGCGCATCGTCAGTTTCACATTGGTGCGCTTCCCTGCAGTGAAATGCGGTTGGCGCGTGCGCAGATAGATGGTGCCTGCTGCACCAAAGTCTTTTGCCGACTGGAATATGTTGCTTTTTTGTCCGTTGTACATCGAAATCTCCTCGATATTGTCGAGCGAGAACTTGCCCAGGTCAATCTGTCCGTTCTGTGCGTTGCCAAGTTGCAGTCCGTCGTAGAACACCCCCACATGGTTGGTGCCCATGCTGCGGATGTCAATCGACTTGATGCCTCCCACGCCGCCATAGTCTTTGATTTGTGCTCCCGAGAAGTAGCGTATGGCATCGGCTACCGACAGTGCGTTAAGCGACTCCAGCTTTTTTCCGCCAAGTCGCTGCGCCGGTATCACAGCATCGCGCGATGTGGTGCGCTCCACCACTACCACCTCATTGAGATATTGCATACTGTCAAGCCGCGATGCCACTCGCCCCTCTCCGGGCATTGGATTATCGCCGGCAAAGGCTGCCGCGGTAGCAGTGGGCAGCATGACAAGCAGCAGAAGTATTCGTAACAATCTCATAAGCCGAACATTGTGTGTAACATTCAGCCACGGGGAAACGGCGTAAAAAATCTCAGCCGGTTGAAAAACTCTGTCAGTGGGAATACCTGTTGAAATTCTTGTGAAACAGCCCTATTTCTCCGAAAGCCATAATCAATCACATTCACCGGCAGGTCTTCTGGCTCGTCGCCCTCTTTTTCCCGACTCCTTCCCACCCGATTTCAGACAAGGGCAGTGGACACTGTCGGTGAGGTTGATATGCGCGACTTACAGCAGCGGATTCTGCTCAGGATTCGCACCTGATTCCCTTTTCATTGTAGCCCAAGCCACAACACCAATGAATTTTCTGCAAAGTTACAACAAATGAGTGGAAAAACAACAAGCTTGCTTGATTGTTTTTCCCGAATGCCGCCCTAACTTATCCAAAGTTACAACAAATGAGGCAGAATCAAAAAGAAAAACTCCGTTTTTCATTTTTGTTATGCCGAATGCTGCAACTTGCTCAATAGCATTTGTTCCAAATCTCCTTCAAGAAAGTGCTCGCCTTGCTTGATTCCAAGAAATTCAAGTATTATGGCTCTTTTGCTGAATTTGCCGGTATGTAGCGTTCTTTGCTATTGTCTGCCTCAGAAGCCGAGGATTATTCCTGCGGTGAGCGACTGGAATTTCAGTCCGGTCGATGACTTCAGCACATTGCAGGGGCTGTATTTCACATAGAATCCGAGCCATGAATAGCGAATGGCTGCCATCACGTCGCACGTCACTACATTCTGGCGGATATTGTCGTCAAAGTGTTCATACTTCAAGTCGGCAATGCGGTATTTGGTCTTTACGCTGGCATAGGTGTTGAAGTTGAGCACAGCACCGGCATGAATCCAGAAGTCATCGTAGATGCGACGCTCATAGATTACCGGAACAAGCCAAGAAAACGTCTTGATGCGCGACGACTGTTCCGACACTGCCTCGCCGTAGGTGTCAATGGTCATAGTGCCGTCGTCGGCCTTGTAGTAGCGCAGATTGTCGTCGAGGCGGTAGTTTTTCCAGTCGATACCAATGCCGGCTGACAGGCGGTCGTTTGGCGTGAAACGTCGCTGGTATGCCACGGCATTGAGAAGCATTATTTCCCACGACTTTCCCTTATTGGTCTTCATCAGGTTGCCTCCACCGGGAGCAAATACACCGCCGAAGGCGAGTCCGCCCACAGTGATGTCGTTGGAGGGATTTTTCATCATCTTCTTCGCCCGGCGGCTGAATGGGATCGTAAGCTGCCAGTTGTTGCTTTCCTGGCTGGTAGTCACCTTGGCATCGGGGCTGAAGTGCGAGCGGTAGGTGAAGGTGTAGTCGGGGTTGTCGTCTTTGCCGGTTACGGTCACTGTCACGCCCTGTGCGTTTTCGGTGAGTACCATGCGGTGTGCACCCTCAATCACCTGAACGGTGTCGACCGTAGCAGTGTCGGCAGGAACGGCTTCGTTGGCAGCGGCAGAGAGGGCAATCAGTGATGATATGATGAAAATTGTTCGTTTCATTGCAGTTGAATTTATTATTTTTCTGAAAAATTTGGGTTTAATCACAGTCCTAAGCAGAATCCCACCGACAACGAGCGGAATTCAGGCAAATTGCCGCTTTTAAGCACATTGCCGGGATTGTATTTCACGTAGAGTCCTATGTCGTAGAGCTGCACTCCTGCCATAAGGTCCACTGTCACCTTGTTCTGGTTGATGCCCTTTTCGGCAATCTTTATCTCCTTCTCGTTCTGGCGGTAGCGCGTCAGCATACTGCCATACACATTGAAGTCAATCACAGCTCCGGCACTTATCGCCACGTTGCCGAAATCTTTCCGCAGCATCAGCGGCACATCAAGATAGAATATTTTCAGTCGCGACAGATGGCTGTAGGTGTCGGGGGCATAGCCGGCAATGTCGAGCATGCCCTCGTCGGTCTTGACGAAGCGTCGGTCGCTATTGAGTCGGTAGTTTTTCCAGCCGAAACCCACTCCGGTGGTAATGCGCCATGATTGCGGGAACACCACCGACATCGACACGGGGTAGAGCACTCCGAGTTCCACCGAGTTGCCCATGTCGCTAATGCTGCCTGCACCGCTCATGTGCGTGAAGCCATAGTGCATTCCGAATGATGTGAACCATTCCGCGTGTGGCTTGTTGTGTCCGCTCTTTTTGCCCGACAGCGATGGAAGGAATGGAATCCTCAGTTCATCTATGCTGTCGCTTTGGGCTTTTTGCTGCTTGGTGGAGTAGTTGTAGCGGAATTTGCGGTTTTTGCCGCTACCCTGCACCTCCACGCTCATTCCGCCATCGGCACGCTCGGTGATGATGATTTTGTTCGGATTCAGCACCTCAACCACAGTGTCGGTGGCAATGCTGTCGGCAGCTTCATTGGCATGAGCAAAGCTTGTAGCCGCAAGTGCCAAGATGCTCGAGATTAAGAAGTTTCGTTTCATCGAAAATATGTGTAATTTTTTAGTTATAAAATCGTGTTGGGTTTCAGTTGCCTGCCTTGATTAGTTTCTTGATCTTCTCCGGCGATGCTTCGCCTGCCATATACACAACCACTATCCGCGCTGTGCCGCTGCCCGAATTGGCATCCTTGTTCACGAAGAAAATGTAGCGGTTGGAGTAGGATCGCTTGGGGAGCATGAATGAGCCATAGCGCAAGCGTCCTCCGCGATACTCCGTCTCCTTCTTGGTGGCTGAAAGTCCGTCTTTCAGCACAAGCTGCTCAATCTCGGCTGTGGTGGCGGCATCGCACGTCACCGCAAGGCTGCGATAAATGTCGAGGTCATATTTCGCCAATGCATCGCCGGTGACGTAAGTCACCACTTCATCAGGCAGTTTGGCGTTAAGGCCTTCGATTAAGTTTGCA
>CAMFSS010000081.1 GCA_945983195.1 uncultured Prevotellaceae bacterium
CCTTCGACCCACCCGATTTATAGCTGTTGCTGCGCGATGCACTTGAACGGCGTGGTTAGCTGCGCTTGGGGTTGTAACTTGGAGCTTTCTCGTATGTTCGCTTGTCGAATGCATACTCTTCAGCACGCACTGTCTGGTTCTCGAAATCAAATAACGCGCTCGGGTTGATTGCATAACCCATAAAACGAGTCTCAAAGTGCAAATGCGGACCGAAGCTGCGACCCGTGTTGCCACTGAGTGCAATAGGATCACCGGCCTTCACCACATCATCAGGGTGAACAAGGAATTTCGACAAGTGTCCGTACACAGTCTCAAGACCATTGGTGTGACGGAGTATCACATAGTAGCCGTAGCCACCACGCTCATACTTCGTGAGTCGCACTTTGCCGTCGAATGCTGCGTAAATCGTGTCTCCGATAGCCGAGCGCAAATCCACACCCTTGTGCATACGGCGGAATCGCGGACGATAGCCGTAAGGCGAAGTCACTATTCCCGGACAAGGCATGTGGAAATCACTCACGTCGATTGTAGCCTGATCGGGAACAACTGCATTCTTGTAGGAGTTCACCAATCCACTCTCCCAACCCTCAGTGTAAATATCCGGTTCCGGCTCACACTCCTCATAGAGTTGGTTAGCATATTGTTCTGTCTCCTCCAAGCGTATCTGTTCACCGATAGTGCTTTGTCGGGCAAGTAATTTATCATGACGGCTTGAATAGTTGCTCACCGACTGCAAATTCTGGGCAAAAGCCGAAGTGCCTGCCAGCATTGCTGCAAGTGATAACGTCAAGCCGATTCTCTTTCCGAAATTCATTATTTATTTTCTCCGTTTTTGTCAGTTTTTGTTTTGCTTCTACGTGGGGCAAAGTGTCTTACACTTCGTCCGATGCATAGAGGTAGTTAATTCCCGATGGAGTGTAATCAAATATCTCCTCAGGCTTGAAGAAACGTGCAAGCTCTATTTTTCCGTTCTCCACCGAGTCCGATGCATGCACGATGTTTTCCTGTCCGCTCATGCTGTAGTCTCCGCGGATTGTGCCGGGATTGGCATTGCGTCCGTTGGTTACACCTGTCATATTGCGTACCACCTGTACGGCATCTTTGCCTCGCACGCACATTACCACTACCGGGGTCGACATCATTGATGCCTTGATACGTGGAAAGAATGGACGGTCAACAAGATGTGCATAATGCTCATCAAGTAGAGCATCATTAAGCTGTATCATCTTCATACCTGCGATTATCAAGCCTTTACGCTCAAATCGGGTTATAATCTCTCCGGCGATTCCACGGCCTATTGCCGATGGTTTCAATATGACTAATGTTTCTTCCACTGTTAAATAGTATTTACGGTTACACTTCTGCTTTCAAAGTTACTACATTTTTCCCTCAAAACGAAATATTTATGCAATTATTTTCTTGCGTCATAGTTCCTAATGACATTTTTTCCAAGGCAAACCACTATGGCACAAAGCATTAGCCGAAAATATGTTTTACAACATGTTTTCCGCGCATCAGTCACACATTCTGTGGTTTTTCACACTTGCTCTGTTAATTTTTTGCCTCGTTAACACATTTACGTAGCTTCTCAACTGATAAGGCTCCAGTTTATCTGGCGGTGATATAGGAATTGCAACTGGCGCAGCAGCATCTGATTGGGCTGTTGCGTTAGCTGGGGGTCTGCATCAAGAATATGGCCGGCTATCTCACGCGCCTGCTGCATCACATCAGCGTCCTTCGTGACATTTGCAATGCGCAGGTCAAATGCTATGCCACTCTGCTGCGTTCCCTCCATGTCGCCGGGTCCGCGCAATTTCAGATCCTCCTCTGCCACCACAAAGCCGTCTGTCGTCTGCGTCATCACTTCAAGGCGGTGGCGTGTGTCGCGTGCAATTTTGTAGTTCGACATCAGTATGCAATATGCCTGGTCGGCACCGCGCCCCACCCTGCCGCGAAGCTGGTGAAGCTGCGAGAGTCCGAAACGCTCGGCATTCTCAATGAGCATAACCGAAGCGTTGGGCACGTTCACACCAACCTCAATCACCGTTGTGGCTACCATAATCTGAGCCTTACCCTCGGCAAATATCTTCATCTGGTAGTCTTTCTCCTCGGGCTTCATCTTGCCGTGCACCATGCACACCCTGTACTGGGGGAACACCTCACTGATTACCTCATAGCCCTCCTCCAAGTTGCGCAAGTCCAACTTCTCGCTCTCCTGAATCAGCGGATACACCACGTATGCCTGCCGTCCCTGCTTTAGTTGCTCGCCAATGAAACGGTACACCTGAATGCGGTGGTTGTCATATCGCAGCACTGTCTGTATGGGCTTTCTTCCGGGTGGAAGCTCGTCGATTACCGATACGTCGAGGTCGCCATACACGGTCATCGCCAGTGTGCGCGGAATCGGAGTGGCAGTCATCACCAGCACATGCGGCGGTGTCACATTCTTGCGCCACATTTTGGCTCGTTGCGCTACACCGAATCGGTGCTGTTCGTCAATCACCGCCATTCCTAAGTTCTTGAAGTTCACAGTGTCCTCAATCAGTGCATGTGTACCTATTAGTATCTTCACGTCGCCGTTCACAAGTCCTTCATGAATCACTTCCCGGTCGCGCTTCTTCGTCGACCCGGTTAGCAGCTCCACCCTCACGCCTATTCGCGCGGTCATTTCGCTTATTGTCTTGTAGTGCTGCCCTGCAAGTATCTCGGTCGGTGCCATAAGGCAAGCCTGGAAGCCGTTGTCCACCGCCAGCAGCATTGTCATCAGTGCAACAAGTGTCTTTCCGCTGCCCACATCGCCTTGCAGCAGTCGGTTCATCTGCCGTCCGCTCCCCATATCGGCTCTTATCTCCTTTATCTCGCGCATCTGTGCCCCGGTGAGAGGGAAGGGCAGCACTTCTCTGTAGAATCGGTTGAAACTCTCTCCCACCCTGCTGAATCTGAACCCGGCTATGCTCATGCTGCGGTTGCGGGCAAATTTCAGTATGTTGAGCTGTAGGTAGAATAGTTCCTCGAATTTCAGTCTGAATTGTGCCCTTTGCAGCTTCTCTACTGTTTCGGGTATGTGTATGTTCACAAGAGCCTCACGAATGGGCATAAGCTTCATTCGCTCTATCAAGTAGACTGGCAGTGTCTCTTCTATGCGGCCGAGTCCGGATATGAGTGTAGAAACAAGCTGTTGCAGAATCCGTGAAGTGAAGGAGCGGTTGCGCCGCGGTTCGGGTATAGTATAAACTCCCCTGAATCCCTGCTGCGGTGTATCTGGTCGGTAAGGCTCCACCTCAGGATGCGAGATACTGTAGTGTCTGTTGAATTCTGTTGGCTTGCCGAAAATCACATATTCCACACCTGTGTGGTAGCTCTCCTGAATCTGCTTCACACGGTTGAACCACACCACTTCTATCGTTCCTGTTCCGTCGGAAAAGAGTGCATTGAGCCGTCGGCGTGCTCCCTCCCCATTCACAGTGAACGACAAGAAACGCCCTTTTAGCTGAATGTATGGCATTTCACCCTCAATGTCGCAAATTCGGTGAATCTTGCTCTTGTCGACATATCTGAATGGGAAATAGTACAGCAAATCGTAGTACGACCGTATGTCGAGCTGCTTTGCAAGCATCTCGGCACGCTTCGGTCCCACACCGTGCAGAAACTTTATGTCAGTCTTAGCAAGTCTTAGCATTCTTCATCAAATACTCCGCAATGGCAATATCGCAAGGGTGCGTAATCTTCATGTTGTCGTGGTTTCCTTCAATCAAGTGGATTTTATGCCCTGCCGCCTCCATCACTGAAGCGTCATCGGTGAAAAGTGGCGAAAAATCCACCTCGTATGCGGCACTGAGAGCATCGAGGGTGAATGTCTGTGGTGTCTGCACAGCCACAAGCTCATCGCGACGCATGGCATGCGATGTTCCGTCAGCGTCAATCTGCCTTATCGAGTCCGTTACTGGCACCACTGGCATTGCGCTGCCATATATCGCAGCATCATCATACGCCCTTTCTATCACCGAGGCTGACACAAGCGGTCGCACCCCATCGTGCACCGCCACCACACTGCCACATTCGGCAGCCGCATCACCTCCTACATTAGAAGCCAGAGCCTCCACTGCTGCAAGTCCATTCTTCACCGACTCAAAACGGCTGTTGCCGCCATTGACCACAGTGCACTCCACCTCAAAACGGTATTCGGCACACAATTCGCTCCACACCTCGCGCTGCGCTTCGGGCAGCACCAGCACAACGCGTGCGCCACACTGTGCGAATTTGCGCACTGTGTGCATCAGCACCGGCAGTCCGGCAAGTGGCAAGAACTGTTTCGGCATAGCCGAACCAAAACGAGTGCCCGACCCTCCTGCCACTATGATTGCAAACTTCCTCATAAATCCTCTAATTATCTGTTTCGGCTATAAACCCGGATGCTTCTTATTTCCGTCTATAAGCCTAATTCGTTTCCTGTTCCGGCTATAAGCCTAATTTATTTCTTGTTCAGGCTATAACATATTTCTGAAAATATAGCCACTGCATCATAATTCTCCGTGTCAAAACACGGGGGCTGCTGCTTTAGTCACAGGCTTGCCGCCCTTCACACTTGGCCAGCCGTCTTTCCCCCACACCAATTGCTGAAGCATAAGTGGGCGTGAACTGCTGTCAGTACCCTTATTGTGGCAATGATACAGAATCCAGTCGTTGCCTTCGCGGTCGGTGAAAATCTCACCATTGTGACCGGGTCCATAGAAGTAGTCGCCCTCATCCGACGAAATCACGGCTTCCGAATACCCTTCGGTCATCTTCCTGCCCTGACGGTCTACGAACTCCCCTTCAAGTGTCTTGCTTCGTCCGACGCGTGTGCTGTATGTCCAGTCGCCAAAATATCCGCTGCTGCAGAACAAATACCAGTATCCGTCGTGATAGTGTAGATAACACCCTTCAAACACCTTCCTGCGGTCGGGATTGGTACTGCCATGCACCCCTGCAACATGCTCATATTCAGCTCCTTCAGCAAGCGCAGTTCCTGTCGAATTTAGCTGTACGCGGTACATTCGCCCCATACTCCCGAAGAAAAGCCACACTTTTCCCGTTTTTTCGTCAGTAACTACCTCTGGATCAATGGTATCGTCTATTCCGGTGTCGACTCCGCGCGTAATTACACTGACAAACAGGAAGTTAAATGGCGACACCTCTTTTAGCGCAACTATGCTTGCATCGTGAAGTCCGTAATACAGAGTCAGATACGCCATTCTTTGTGAACCCACCACTGTTACGTCAGGTGCCCACACTCTGTCACCCCATTGCATACATTTTGCAAACTCCTCATCACTTATCGGCTTGATGTCAGTTTCCTGCCAATCAGCAAGATAAGTGCTTCGAAGCAACGTCCTGGGCGTTGATCCCATCGTGTACATACAGTAAAAATATCCGTCTTCACCGCGCCAAATCGTAGGGTCAGGACAATTCTTCGCATACACCGGATTTGCATACTCGCTCTTCCGTGTGTTATTAACTGATAAGCAATCACTTGCGCTTACGCTTTGTGCCGACCCAATCAATAGGCACCATGTGGCTAATGCCATAATTTTCTGTTTCATAATACTTTCATAATGGTTTGTTAGTTTTTAGTCACAATTCTACTATAATGGTTTGTAGAATGATTAATTGAAAAAAATCTTCAACCACCATAGGGGTACAGTGATTGAAGATTCTATGCGCATACAAAATCCCATGCACACGCGCACACATAATTGCTCCTATGGTTTCACCTCGTAGCCGGGAATACCCACAAGTTTCATGTCGAATATGAGCGTGGTGTAAGGCTTGATTGAGCTGCTTCCAGTCGACCCGTAACCCTGCTGATATGGGATAATAACCTCACAACTGTCACCTATGTGCATATTCATGAGAGCTATCGTCCAACCTTCAACCACGTTTACCGGCTTGGTGCGAAACACGCTGTCGGCAGGCGACGTATTCAAGAAAGATGAGTCAAATGCCACACCGTCAATGTCGTGTCCGCGATATTTCACATCGACCGTCGATGTGAGAAGCGGCTTCAGATTGTTCTGCGTGAGCAATGTGTCATTGTAGTAGCGTATAAGAATATAGCCCTGACTGTTCCACGACACAGGCACCAGCTTGGTGTAGACCGGCTTGCCTTGAGCATCTTTTTCGGCTGCTTTGTCCTCAATGTACTTCAAGTTCTCCTCACGCCACTCCTTATAGTCTGTCCAGTAGTTGGTATCATCGGAGTTGCACGAAAAGCCAAGCGCCACAGACAAAGCTGCAAACAGCAGAATCGGTAATTTCTTCATTTAATCAAAATTATCTGTTTTCTTATATTTTGTCAACCCTAACTTCTCCCATCACTGAGCCAGCGACTTGAGAAGCTTGTTGAGGCTTACCTCATTGTCGATTATGCCGGCGAGTTCGCTGATTGCAACACGCTCCTGCTCCATCGAGTCGCGATGACGTATGGTCACTGTGTTGTCCTCAAGCGTCTGGTGATCGACGGTGATGCAGAACGGTGTTCCGATTGCATCTTGGCGGCGGTAACGCTTGCCTATCGAGTCTTTTTCATCATACTGGCATGCGTAGTCGAACTTGAGCATATTCATAATCTCGCGAGCCTTGTCGGGAAGTCCGTCCTTCTTCACAAGAGGAAGCACGGCGCACTTCACCGGAGCAAGCTGCTTGGGCAAATGCAGCACTACACGTGTTTCGCCATTCTCCAGTTTTTGCTCCTCATAGCTTGAGCAGAGCACCGACAGGAACATGCGGTCAACACCGATTGAAGTCTCAATCACATACGGCGTGTACGACTGGTTCAATTCCGGGTCGAAATATTGTATCTTTTTGCCTGAGTATTTCTCATGCTGACTGAGGTCGAAGTTGGTACGCGAGTGGATTCCCTCAACCTCCTTGAAGCCAAATGGCATTTCAAATTCTATGTCGGTTGCTGCATTTGCATAGTGGGCCAGCTTCTCGTGGTCGTGGTAGCGGTATTTATGGTCACCCATACCAAGTGCCTTGTGCCACTTGAGGCGAGTTTCTTTCCACTGCTGGAACCATTTGAGTTCCTCTCCCGGACGTACAAAGAATTGCATCTCCATCTGCTCAAATTCACGCATACGGAATATGAACTGACGTGCCACTATCTCATTTCGGAATGCCTTACCGATCTGTGCAATACCGAACGGAATGCGCATGCGGCCTGTCTTCTGCACATTGAGGTAGTTTACGAAAATACCCTGTGCAGTCTCCGGGCGCAGATACACAGCCATTGCTCCATCGGCTGTACTACCCATCTCTGTCTTGAACATAAGGTTAAACTGACGCACATCGGTCCAGTTCTTTGTACCTGAAATCGGGCAAACGATTCCATAGTCCACAATTATCTGCTTAAGCTCCACAAGGTCGTTGGCATTCATTGCCTTTGCAAAACGCTCATGCAGCTCATCACGTTTCTTCTGATGCTCGAGCACACGCGGATTGGTCGAGCGGTAAAGCTCTGCATCAAAAGTGTCACCAAACTTCTTGGCAGCCTTAGCCACCTCTTTTTCAATCTTATCGTCGAATTTTGCTATTTCGTCCTCAATAAGCACATCGGCGCGATAACGCTTCTTCGAGTCGCGGTTGTCAATCAATGGGTCATTGAATGCATCGACGTGTCCCGAAGCCTTCCAGATGGTAGGGTGCATAAAAATGGCAGAATCAATGCCCACGATATTATCGTTAAGCAGCGTCATAGCCTCCCACCAGTAGCGCTTGATGTTGTTCTTCATCTCAACGCCCATCTGGCCATAGTCGTAGACGGCTGCCAAGCCGTCGTAAATCTCGCTCGATTGAAACACAAAGCCATATTCTTTGGCATGTGAAACGATTTTCTTGAAAGTATCTTCTTGTTGTGCCATTTTGTATATATGTTATTTATTTTCTTAAAAACATTGCGGAAAATCGCTACATTTCCGTTTGCAAGTTGCAAAGTTAATGAAAAACCGCCACACAATCAAAAATTAATCGTTCAATTCTAATAACTTAACACTCAAACCCTACTTTTTCTTCACCTCAGCACTCTTTAAGCCACCTAATTTCACACTATTTTTCACAGAAGAACATTGCGCGTGCTGAAGTCTGATAATGATCGGCTAAAGCACGCATCTCGTTTTTTCTTCTTTTTTCATATTCATTATTAAGCCTAAATGTTGCGCAATGGTAGAAAAATGCGTAACTTTGTTGCAAAGTTTTTGAAGCATTCTTTTGCTGACTGTTACTTATGGCTGATTA
>CAMFSS010000082.1 GCA_945983195.1 uncultured Prevotellaceae bacterium
AAGATTTCTGTTTTTTTAGCGTTAATTATCGCTTCTTTTCAGCTTGCATCAGCAGACATTATCATTCCCGGCGATTCAATCGGTGGTGGAATAGTAGTAGGACCTGGCCCTGATGACGCTGTTTTGCTCCAAGCGTAGAGATTAACGCGAGTGTAGTAGAAATACTCAAAATTACAGACTCAAAATAAAACAAAATAATATAAATTTGTCGGCAACCGACATTAAAAACACATTGAAAATGAAGAAGATTTTTACACTTTTGGCACTGATGGTAGCGATAGCTGCATCAGCCGATTTCAGAACTATTGATCTTGATGACAACTTGGACGGGAGGGAAATTCTAAAGACTGACACCATGACGCTCGATTCCCTGAAAGTGAAAGGCTACCTTAATCATCATAATCTATATTTCATCAGTTGGATGACAAACCGTAAGCTGGAGTACATTGACCTCTCGGAGTGCACTCTGCAAAATAATGAGATTCCGAATGAGGGGCTGAATCCTACAATTTTTGTATATAACACCACTACCGGACTCTATTATTCTCAGCTCAAAGAGGTGAAATTTCCGGCTACATTGAAGTCGATAGGTGACTGGGCAATGGCAGCCACACGGCTTGAAAAAATAGATATTCCGGAATCGGTGGACTATATCGGTGCCGGAGCTTTCCACTCATGCAAGCATCTTACAGGCGCAGTGAATTTGCCGGAAGGACTGACTACAATAGCGCCCGGACTCCTGTATTACTGTCCGTATGTGGAAAGTGTAAGCCTTCCGTCAACAACGGAGGTGATAGGATCTGATGCCTTGGGAGGATTGATTTTTCTGCATGAAATCAACATGCCGTCGGGTCTGAGAGAAATTGGCGTACAGGGATGCTCCGGCTGGTATGATTTTTATGGCGACATCGTTATGCCTGCTACTCTTGAAAAAATGGATTATTTCGCATTTCGCTGTTCAAGGCTAAACAGCCTGAAATTTGAGGCAGACAGCAAGCTGAAAGTAATTCCAAATGAGGCTTTCCGATCAAGCTACATAAAAGAGTTGTCGCTCCCCGACCATCTGGAAACAATAAGCAGCTATGCTTTCAGCGATTGCCGATTTACGGAAGTGGAGTTCCCTTCAACGCTAACTAAAATATCGGAATGGGCATTTGGTCAATGTGATTACTTGAACATGATAGTGCTGAATGAGAACCTCAAGCAGATAGGCAACTATGCGTTTGGATATTGCCCTAATCTGACTGATGTGTATGTTAAAGCTACAATTACGCCTGAGATATGCAAAAGCACATTTGACAACCCGGAACTGATGAAACTGTATGTGCCGGTGGGGGCGCGTGAGGCTTATGCTGCTGCGGAGTACTGGAAGGACTTCGGGGAGATTGTAGAGGTTGAGGAGTTTCCGAGCGCGGGGCGTGAGGCGGTGATTGCCGCGAGTGAGGCTGTCAGGGCTTTCGGAGCGTGCGGAGCGGCTGTGATTGAGGGTGACGGCTGCGGATACTCGATTTACGCCGCTGACGGACGTATGGTGGCTGCCGGAACTGCCAATGGCCGCACTGAGGTGGCTCTGCCTCGCGGAATCTACATCATCGACACCACTGGCCGAGCATACCGCATCGCAGTGAGATAGAAATTTTTGCCCCACGCAGAATGCGCGGAATGCGCGGAATTTTTTTGAAAATCGGGCACAAAATCGCGCAGAAAGTGTTTTGTGTGGGTGGTGTTCATGGAAATAATGTTTTTTGGTGGATTAGCGCGTGGAATGGTGGTGGAATGGTGGATACCATAATCGCGTATCTACGACACGCTTTCCGCTTTTATGACCGTTACCCCACACAGCCAGTACCTCCGGCACTGACTGTGTGGGGCTTCCCATAATCGTGCCTCTCCGAGGCACCGCCCGCTCCACTAGCACCGGATGGCAGCAAGCGGCAGTAGGGGCACCGCCCGCGCCGGGTGGCGGTGTGGGTGGGGAGGAATCTATTTTCTATTTTTTGATAATTTGTGAATTATTTAGGGTGGAAAAGGTATCTGTTTTGCAAGAAATTTGCTACTTTTGTGCATAAAACTGCATTCGACTAATTTAATTCATCAATAGCTCTATGTCACAGGCTGCCAAAAGGGATAGTCTTGTTATTATTCCTACTTACAACGAGAAGGAGAACATTGCCAACATAATCAAGGTGGTAATCGGTTTGCCGCACGAATTCGACGTGCTCGTAATCGACGACAATTCACCCGACGGCACGGCATTCATTGTGCAAGGGCTTATGCAGGAATTTCCCGAGCGTGTGCATCTGGTGCAGCGTGAGGGCAAATTAGGGCTTGGCACTGCCTACATTGCCGGATTCAAGTGGGCTCTTGAACGCCATTACCAATATATCATCGAAATGGACGCCGACTTCTCCCACAATCCCAACGACCTCATTCCCCTGCGTGCGGCATGCGCTGACGATGGGGCTGACGTGTCGGTAGGCTCACGCTACATCACGGGCGTGAATGTGGTCAACTGGCCAATGGGACGCGTGATAATGTCGTACTACGCAAGTGCTTACGTGCGCATAGTCACAGGAATGAAGGTGCGCGACACAACGGCGGGATTCGTGTGCTACACACGCCGCGTGCTTGAAGCCATCAATCTCGACCGTGTGGAATTCAAGGGCTACGCATTCCAGATTGAAATGAAATTCACAGCCTACAAGCTCGGTTTCACCATCAAAGAGGTGCCGATTATCTTCGTGAACCGCGTGCTCGGCACGAGCAAGATGAACACAAGCATTTTCGGCGAAGCTGTATTCGGTGTAATCAAGCTGAAAGTGTGGAGCTGGTTTCGCAAGTACGACAAACGCGCTGAGCTAAAATCCTGATAGTCAGAGGCACAAACCGCGACAATCATATCTACAGCAACTTGATGCTTCGTGACTCGGCAGAACTCATATAACTGACAATTTCCATCTGTTTCTATATGCGACAAATTCTATTCAATGCCAATATTGTGAATGAAGGCAGGCAGTTTGCAGGCTATGTGATAATCGAAGGTGACAAGATTGCCGAAGTGGCACAAGGTGCTCCTACTGAGGCTGTTATGGAGTCGTGTGAACGCGTCGAAGACCTCAGTGGAGCCATGATTCTACCGGGTGTAATTGATGACCAGGTGCATTTTCGGGAGCCGGGATTGACACACAAAGCCGACATTGCGAGCGAAAGCCGCGCTGCAGTGGCAGGAGGCGTGACTTCCTTTATGGACATGCCGAATACCGTTCCACAAACCACTGATACTGAGGCACTTGAGTGGAAATTTACGAGAGCCGGGGAGACTTCGGTGGCTAACTACAGTTTCAGCATAGGGGCTACCAACGAGAATATCGAGTTGCTTAAAGGGTTGGATTACAGCAGAATATGCGGAGTCAAGGCATTCCTCGGCTCATCGACGGGAAATATGCTCGTAGACGACAAAACGGCTCTAGAGCACCTTTTCAGCGCGATTCCGGCGATAATTTCGATACACTCTGAAGATGAGGCAATTATACGCGCAAACCGCGAATGGTACGTATCAGAGCGGGGTGACGACCTTCCGGTGGAATTCCATCCGCTAATACGCTCAGCCGAAGCCTGTTACGAATCGACGGCACGCGCTGTGGAGCTTGCATCGCGGTGTGGCACGCGTCTGCACGTGTTTCACGTCTCAACAGCCCGCGAGCTGACGCTCTTCAGCGACCAACCGCTTGAAGACAAGCGCATTACCGCGGAGGTGTGCGTGCACCACCTGTGGTTTAGCGACCGGGATTACGCGCGCCTCGGAAACCGCATAAAATGCAACCCCGCAATCAAGACGCTTGCCGACCGCGATGCACTGCGCGATGCACTGCTGACGGGCCGCCTCGATGTGGTGGCAACCGACCACGCGCCGCACTTGCTCAGCGAAAAAGTGGGCAACTGCCTCAAGGCGGCTTCGGGAATGCCACTTGTGCAATTCTCGCTTGTGGCGATGCTTGAAATGGCACGCGAGGGAGTCTTCAGCACCGAATTGGTGGTGGAGAAGATGTGCCACGCGCCTGCCAAGCTCTACCGCATCGACCGCCGAGGCTTCATACGCCCCGGTTACTACGCCGACCTCGCCATAGTGCGCGAAAATCCGGCCGGACACACCATAACGGCTGACGATGTGCTCTCGAAGTGCGGCTGGTCGCCATTCGAAGGCACAACGATGCACTACCACGTGGAGCGCACCTACGTGAACGGCACTGAAGCGTATCGAGCCGGAGAAAGCGGCTCGCCCGAATTCCTCCGCGGAAGCATCACGCCCAGCCCCTGCGGCCGACGGCTGCTCTTCAATGTGTAGAAATGGCGGTGTGAAATAAAAAAGTTTTCATCATAGCGCTTCATGACCGATTGGGATAATATTTCGATGAAAATTGCGTTATTTAGTAGTAATAATATATACTTTCGAAATGACGCAAATCACCAAGCATAACAATATATTGACTACGCAATTGGCAAAGCTGACGGCTGTGATAAAAGCAGCCGGGCTGCGGTGCGTGGCTGTGTCGGCAGTTGCGATTATGGCTATGGCACTTTTTCCGCTCAGAGCATTGGCACTCAGCCCTGATTCTTACACCACCGAGTCGAAACTGTCGACCGGAAAATGGGTGAAAGTGAAGGTGAGCGAAAGCGGACTGTATGCCATCACATCAGCCACAGCCAAGGAATGGGGCTTCAGCGACTTGAGCCGCGTGAAGGTGTTCGGCTACGGCGGTGCCCCTATCAACACCCTGCTCAACAACGACCAGATTGACGACCTGCCGCAAGTGCCCACATATCGCACAGAGGGCAGGATAGTGTTCTACGCACAAGGACCTACCACATGGAGCACAACCAAAAACTCAGACATGAACTTCGTGCAAGTGCAGCACACATACACCACAGCAGGCTACTACCTGATTACCGACCGCGAGGACATAACGCCGCAGGAGATGACGCGGCTGAACACACCGCTCTCGACATCGGGCGAGGAGGTGACATCGTTCACCGAGCGTCTTTTCCACGAGCAGGAGCTGTATTCGCCGGGAGAAACCGGCAACTATCTGCTCGGCGAAGATTTCCGCTTCACAAGCACACAGACATTCAAATTCACGCTGCCGGGGCGAGTTGAGGGCAGCCCGGTGAAGGTGCTGACGTCGTTTGCAGCCAAAGCCACGGGATCGGCAGCATCGCTGCTGACATTCAAGTGCAACGGCACCCAGCTCGAAAGCAGCACAACAGACAGGATAGCTGCGGTATCAAGCTCCGACAACTATACCCACTGCAAACTCACCAACACCGTGAAGACCCCCGACTTCGACGGCGAGAACCTTGAATGGACAATCACATTCACCAACTCCGGCACAGTGCTCAACATGGCACGCCTCGACTATATCACAGTGAACTATGAGCGCAGTCTGACAGCCACAGGCACAGATTTTCCATTCCGCTACATCGGAAACACTGATGTGGTGCTGCGCCTTGCCAATGCAACGGCAAACACAGTGGTGATTGACGTGACCAACACCGGCAATCCGCAAATTGCCGCCGAAGGGTCGAGCGGCTCAACCGAGGTGCTTCTGACTCCTGCTTCAAGCGGACCGAGGGAATACCGCGCCTATAGCGGCGAATCGCTCCCCTCGCCCACCCTTGCCGGCACCGTAGCGACGCAGAACCTGCACGGAGCCTCAACTCCCGACCTGATAATCATATCGCCAACCGAATTCACCACGCAAGCACAGCGCATCGCATCGCTGCACGAGAGCATGGACTCAATGCGTGTGACAGTGATCGACCCGGAGAAAATCTACAATGAATTCTCATCGGGAACGCCCGACATTATGGCATTCCGCAAGATGGCAAAAATGTTCTACGACCGCGGCACCGACACTGAGGGTCATCATCTGCAACATGTTTTGCTGTTTGGCCGCGCCTCTTACGACAACCGCCGCATATCGCAAAGCGCGCAAGGCAACAGATACCCAATTCTGCCAATGTGGGAAACGCAAGTGGGTGACTACGACAACACATCCTACGGCACCGACGACTTCATAGCCGTGCTCAACGACGGTTCATCGGAGAACACCCTCTCAGATGCACGCTTCAGCACTTTCTGCATAGGTGTGGGGCGCATGCCGGTGAAGAGCGAGAGTGAGGCAAAGGAGGTTGTAGACAAGCTGTACAGCTATGTGACAGGCAAGGACTACGGACCGTGGAAGAACAACATAATAATGATTGCCGACGACGGCGACAACGGCATACACATGAGGCAGTCGGACAGTGCCCTCGACAACATGAAGGCAATGGGCGGCGGCAACTTCGTGTATAACCGAATATATCTCGACGCTTTCACGCAAAGCTCCGACGGCTCGGGCAACGTGTATCCGGCTGCACGCAAAAAGATGTTCCAACTGCTCGACGACGGAGCCCTGGTGCTTCACTACATAGGACACGCCAACACCGTGAGCTGGACGCACGACGGACTGCTCAACAATGTTGACATCAACTCGATGTACTTGAAGCACTATCCGCTCTTCTACACCGCCACCTGCGAATTTACGCGCCACGACGCCAATGCCACCTCAGGCGGAGAAACACTCTTCCTCAACGGCCGCGGAGGAGCAATAGCACTCATATCGACCATACGCCCCACCTACATCAGCAGCAACGAGATTTTCACCAACAGCCTCTCGAAAAACCTATTCAAGCGCGATGCAGGCAACCTCTACCGCCGACTTGGCGACATTTACCGCTCGGCGAAGAATGAGTCGGTTTCATACAACAATGGCGTGGTGACGAGCTACACCGACAGCAACAAGCTGCGCTACAGCCTCATTGGCGACCCTGCCATGCGTCTTGCCTACCCAAGCTACGAGGTGCGCTTGGAGTCGATCAACGACATTGCCGTGAGCGACGACAATATGCCCGACTTCAAGGCACGGCAATCAATCACGCTGAAAGGCGCAATCTACGACACTGAGGGCAACAAGGCAACCAACTTCAACGGCACAATCATTCCCACGCTGTACGACGCGGAGCAGTCGGTGGAAACCAACGGCAACCAGGCCATCAACGAGAAGGAGGAGATTGAAAAACACGTCTACCAGGAGCGCGCCATAAAGCTTGCTGTGGCGAAAGACTACGTAACCAACGGCGAATTTTCAGTGAAACTCAATATTCCCTCGGAAATAGCAATGCCCGACTCCTACGACAACTATGCCACTGCAATGGTGAACTTCTACGCGTCGAGCGATGACGGACTCGAAGCAAACGGCAACAATGAGCAATTCTTCATCTACGGCTTCGACGAAACAGTGGAAATTGACGAGGAGGGTCCGCAGATACAGAAATTCGTACTCAACGGCGACAGCTTCAACGACGGCGACAAAGTGAACGAATCGCCGATGGTGATAGCGCAAGTGTTCGACAAATCGGGAATCAACATATCGAGCAACGGCATAGGTCACCAGATGTCGCTCACGCTCGACGGGAACGTGTTCTACAGCGACCTCGCGACATACTTCACCCCTGAAATCAGCAGCGGTGACACCGAAGGCAGCGGAGGAACCATCAACTATCCGCTTGAGGGGCTAAGCGAGGGGGAACACACGCTGCGGCTGAAAGTGTGGGACTCATTTGCCAACTCATCTTCGAGCGAACTCAGCTTCAAAGTGGTGAACGGACTCACACCGAAGATGTTTGACGTGTATTCCACTGCCAACCCGGCAACTACGGAGGCAAATTTCTACATAAGCCACGACCGCCCCGAAGCGACCGTGACGGTACGTCTGAGCGTGTATAACCTAATGGGCAATGAGGTGTGGACGACCACACAGACCGGAAAGAGCGACATGTTCCGCTCGTTCCCGATCACATGGAACCTCACTGACATGGCAGGCCGCAGGGTACAGCGCGGAATCTACATCTACCGCGCCTACATCTCGACCGACGGCAAGCAGGAAGCCTCAAAATCAAGAAGAATCGCCGTGGCAGCACAGTGACAGCAGCAATAACTGTCATTAGGGGCACAAGAATTCAACGATGTGCCGGCTCGCATCACTTAACTACATGAATTTGCAGCAACAAAATTATTGTTGATAAATTTTGTTTCTGCTCTCGATTTGCACTATCTTTGTAGAAAATAGGCGGCATCTTGGCATAACCGCTCAAGTAAACTTGGCGTTTCTGCTCTCGATTTGCACTATCTTTGTAGAAGATAGGCGGCATCT
>CAMFSS010000083.1 GCA_945983195.1 uncultured Prevotellaceae bacterium
TAAAAATATTCGAAAAATTCACTTTTGAACGTTACAAATTTGCGTAATTTGTTTGTTGTAGTTGGTTAATTTCAAGAAAATCACTTTGGAGAGGGAAAAATTCGCGAAAAAGTCACTTTTGAAAGGGATTTTTGTGAGATGCAGCCAACAGTGTTGGCATAACAGCGTGTGATGATGTGATTTGCCATATTGTGATGTGGCTGACAGATGCGATGTGAGGTGTGTGATTGGCAGTGAAATTTGGAGGTGAGTGATGATGGGATTGGGCAAGGTGGTGAGTGATGTTGGGCTAGGGGCTAGGGCGATGGTGACGGGCGTGGTGTGGGTGGTGAGTGATTGGGCGGTGTGCAAAAGAAGGGCTGCGCCAATCTTGATATGACGCAGCCACAGACAAACGATTCAATTTACCCAAAATTCACTTATTGGATTTTTTATTTTTCGCGGTGTGGCTTTGTGTGCCACACTCTTGTTTCAGGGTGATAGATTCGGTGTGGCAAATGAAGCCACACCGAACAGATTATTCTAGTGCCTTTATCGTTGCCGGCAGTTAGGTCGACGGTGATGCGGTAGGTTGCGCCCTCTTCGAGATTTGCGCCTCCAACGAGTTCAAAGTTGCCCGTGCCGCCAATCAGGTCGCCGCCTTCGATGAGTGTGAGCTGTGCGCCGCTATATTCGCCGCCCCAGCCGTCCTGATGGAAGAACTTGAAGCTGAGATAGTCGGTGCGGAAACGCTGACCGACTTGTGAGCCGGTTTCGGGACCTGCCTGACCTGTAAACTGGTAAACCTTCGGAGCAATTTCAGCCATGCAATATGCGGCACCGGGAGTCCAGCCAAACTGTGCATCTTGCGACGGAGAGCCAACGCCCCAGCCCATAAGCCAGAGTGCACCGTGACCGTCGCTGCCCAGAGTAGCCTCCTCTGAGCCGTTCATGCGGGTGAACGACACCACTTTGCCGCCGGTGTTCACTCGGATTCGGTAGCTGCCATCGACGGGGAGGAACTGTGCGCCGCTTGCGCCGATTCCCACATAGTCGGGGTCGATGTAGTAGCTGAGAATGTCGCTTACACCGCTGATGTTGAGCGCATCGCCTTGCTTGAGGTCGAGAGTGCCCTCGTAGTTGTCGCTATCGAGCTGGTTGAGTTTCACACCGTTGATTTTTATGTCGGCTGATGGTAGTTCTTCAGCACCGAGGTACTCCACGGTGAGCACACAGCTCGACATTCCGGCCGTGGCATCGACAGTGAAGCGGTAGACGCCTCCCAATTCGAGCTGCTTGCCATCGACAATGCCCAGGTTGCCGTTGTCGCGTCCATTCTTGCCGTCGCCCACGAAGATAAGGTCGCTCGAAGTGGTGAGTTTGGCACTTGTGAGTTCATCACCCCAGCCCTTTGCCTGACCGAAGAACTTGAAGTTGATGGAGCTTGCATTGATAGTGCGTCCGGCAGTGACGGTGAGAGTGTAGACACCGGTCTGCACGGGAGCCATGCAGAGGGCATTTTCGGTGGTCCAGCCCACAGCGTTGCCGAGTGAAGGCTTGCCCACGTTCTCGCCGATCACCCATAGTGCGCCCGAGCCGTCGCTTTGCAGAGAAGCAAGGTCGCCGTTGCTGTCGAGCACCTCAATGATGAAGTAGTTGAGGCGACCATTGGCAGTCACGCGGTAGCGGCCGCTCATAGGCACGAATCTAATCACGCCATCGTCGCCGCGCTTGAGGTAGTCGGGGTCGAGCCACCACTCGTCGACATTGGGAATACCATCCACGGTGATAGCATCGCCGGTGTTGAGAGTGAGGTCGACGGTGTAGACGTCGGGAGTTGAGGTGGTGCTCATCTCCTTGCCACAGAAATAGATGTGCGCAAATGGAGCAGCCTCGAAAGTGCGAGTGTTGAATGTGATATCGTATTTACCCGATGAAGTGCTTGAGAAGGGAATCTCCTGCGAAGCATTGAGTGCAATGCCGTCACCGTCCCAGCCGAAACGCAGCTCATTGCCGTTGTTGCCGTATTTCGGGGCAACAATGTAGGCATTCACCTTAGCAGGGAAGGCAGCGTTGGCAGCGTAAGAGTGCAGTCCGGTGCGCTCCATGCGGTACTCTTCGCCATCGGACGACACTAAAGTGATGTAGGGATAGTCGGGGCGGGCAACGGTAATTTCCTGCTCCTTCTCGGTAATGGTCATGCTGGTGTTCTGGAGCACATATTTCAGCGTAGCCTTGCCGTCGGGAGTGCCCTTGAGGAACGGCACGTAGATTTTGCCGGTGTAGTCGGCACCGCTTGTCTTGGTGCGGATAGTAGTTTCCGACACTTTCTCCTCGCCGTAGTAGAGCTGGGCTTTCAGTGTGGAGAGCGGCACTTCAACGTCGGTGGCCTTGATAGTGAAAGGCAGGCTGTCGCCAAAGAATGCATCGGCATCTTGAGCCACAACGTCGACCTGCGGATTGCCGGCGGTGAAATCATCGTCGTCGCACGAGGTGGCAGCCATGACACCGGCAAGTGCAGCCATCAATAATATCTTGTGTTTCATCTTAAAAAACATTTTTCAGTGAATAAACTTGATTTATTTAGCCCACTTGAACGACACGACCGACTTGCCGGGAGCCTCGTAGGCAAAGTGCTTGTCGCCGATAGTCACTGTGATGAGCTTCGACTTCTCGTTGTTGTTGGCAAGCACAAAAGCGTAGGTGCCGTCGGTGTTCTCAAATGCGGCGTAGTCGATATTGGAGTCGGTGTAGCCCGACGAAGCGATGCGCACAGCACCAGGCTTCACCACTGAAGCCATGTGGGCGATGATGTAGTAGTGCGAATTGCGCGTGATAGTCTTGTAGTCGCTGTTGTTGATGTCGACAGCACCGTAGCAAGTGCTGCAACCACCCTCGCGGTAGGGCGAGCGGTCGTTATCGAGCATAAGGTTCCATACAATAGCTCCGCGGCAGTAGTTGTTGACAGTGCCGATAGCCACATTGCGCATATCGTCGAGCAGACGCTTTGTTAGGTCGCGTCCGCTGTTCCATGTGCCGATTGAAGTTTCTGAGAACACCAGTTCCTTGTCGGGGTTGGCATTGTGCACATTGAGCAGCTCCGAGCGGTCGCCGCCGTAGTCGTGGAATGCAGCACCGGCGATGTACTGGGCAGCGTCGGCATCGGCATAGATGTTGGTGGGATAGCTCATCTGTGAAGCGATGTTGTCGTAGTTGTAATTGTGGTCGAATACGTAGATTTTCGTCTTGATGCCGTTGGCTACGAAGAGCGGACCGAGAGCAGTGCGGATAAATTCGCGCTCCTCCTCCCACGACATGTACATCGATGCAGAGTTGCCGCGGTTGAGAGGCTCATTTTGCGGAGTGACCGAATAGATGTCGATGCCGGCAGCCTTGTAAGCCTGAATACACTTCACTAAGTAGGTAGCGTAGGTGGAATAGTAGGCAGGATTGAGCTGTCCGCTTGTCCATGAGTCGTAGGGGTTGAGGTCGGTGAGGTTGTCCACCTGCATCCATTTGGGGGCGGTCCAGGGCGAACCCATTATTTTCAGGCTCGGATTGATGGCGAGAATCTCCTTGAGGATTGGAATCACAAGGTCGTTCTCCTCATCGGTGAGGGCGAAGTTGTCGATGCCCTCCTTGTCGCAGCAAGTGTAGTCGCTGAGCGAGAAGTCGGAGCAGCCTATTGAGATACGCACATAGCTGAAGCCATAGGCATTGGGCGAGAAGGTCTTGGTGAGAAACTCCTTGCGGTCGGCGGCCGACATCTTCATGAGGTTGAAGCAGGTGGAGCCTGTGATAGCTGCACCGAAGCCGTCGATTTCCTGATAGCGAGTTGAGGGGTCGATGACGATGTTGGTGGGTGCAAGGTTGTCCTTGTTGCTGAAGTTAACCGCCTCTTTGGGGAGGTCCGTGGTGCGTCACCCTGCGGTCACGAGCACACTCACATCGCCCACAGGGTCGATGGTGGGAGCCGGAGTAGGCTCGTCGTTGCTGTT
Source organism: uncultured Prevotellaceae bacterium (assembly GCA_945983195.1). Classification (GTDB taxonomy): domain Bacteria; phylum Bacteroidota; class Bacteroidia; order Bacteroidales; family Muribaculaceae; genus CALZFJ01. The sequence continues at coordinate 3,978 of CAMFSS010000083.1, forward strand.
GCTGCAAGCTGCAAACACGGTGAGCAGCCCGGTGAGCATATATAGGGATTTTTTCAAATTAATCATGATTCAATGTTGTTATAAAAAAGTTCTACTTCTTGAAGATTAATAGCCGTCGTTCTGTTGGAGCTTGTCGTTGGAGTCGATTTCACTCTGAGGAATGGGCAGGCGGTAAGAATACTGGTTGTAGGGATAAATCTGTGGCAGGCGGCCTTCATCTTTGGCGAATACGGCATTCATCACCTCCTCCACCTTGTCGAGACGAACCAGGTCGTACCAGCGTTGTCCCTCGAAGGCCAGCTCAAGACGTCGCTCGTTGAGATAAGCCTCAAGCAGCGCGTCCTTGCTTGCAGTTGCCGAGGCAGGAAGCGGGTCAAGACCGACGCGGTTGCGAATGCGGTTGATTATAGTGGCTGCGCCTGCGAGGTCGGGGTTGTCGCCCATAATCTTTGCTTCAGCCTTGAGGAGCAGGATATCGGCGTAGCGCAGCTTTATGAGGCTGTTGTACTTTGAGCGGCACTTGTACATGAATGCGTAGTTGTCCGACGGGTAGTAGTTGCTCCACTGGCAGTCGTACCACACGACAGATTCCTCGTAGCGCACTTTGTCGCCGGCTTTCTCGAATGCACTGATGAGGTCGCGCGACGGAGTCACCCACTTTGCCCAAGTGAAGTTGCTGTTCCAGTCGCCGAGGTCGCGACCGAACATCCACGTGCACCAGTTGCCATTGGCAGTGGAGAACTGTGCCTCATAGATCGACTCCTTGGTGTTGCGCATGGCAAGGTCGGTGCCGTCGGCATTGAGGTCGTAGAGGTCGCCGAAGTTGTCATTGAGGTCATAGCCGTCGGCAGCGAGCTTGTCGCAGTATTCAATCACCTTAGCGTAGTTGCGGATAGGCTTCTCGGCATAGACCTTTGCGAGCAGTGCGTAAGCCACATCGCGCGAGAGCAGACGCTTGTCGGCGGGATTGGTCGCGGGAGCACCGTTCTGGATAGCGTCGAGCAGGTCTTTCTCAATCTGCTTGTAAGCCTCTTCTTCGGTAGCCTGGTCGGGGAAGTATGCACCATACACCTCCTCGATGTTCTCGGCGGTAATGTCCTCGGCAATGGTGGTGACAAGTGGGATATCGCCCCACATGCGCACCATGTCGAAGAAAATCATTGCACGGAAAATCAGTCCTTGTGCGCGGTAGCTTGCCTTCTCGGCGGCGGTGAGCTCGTTCACATCGCCCACAAAGTTGATGAGCTGGTTGGCGTATGCCACATCTTCGAGGAATCGAGTCCAGTCGCGTGCGAGCACTGAGTTGGAACCGTCGATTGAGTTGCGCTCGTAAGGAACGACCTCGGCACCGGTAGTTCCTGCGTAAGCATTGTCGGAGTGGGCTTCAGCGATAAGGAGTACGTCGAGATACCAGTGCTCCTGGCGGTCGCGGTACTTGTTGTTCATGCCGGTGACGTAGGATTCCACAGCGGCTTTATCCTTGAAAACAGCCTCTTTGCCGTCTTCCTTCACACCCTCGGTGACATCGGAATAAGTGTCGACGGGGTCGTATTGCAGCGAGCACGATGCAGCCGTGGCGAGAGCAGCGGCGCAAAGTGTGCCAATGATATATTTACTGGTTTTCATAATTATATTCGGCGTTGGGTTATTTAGAATTCAACATTGATACCAAACACATAGGAGCGGCAGTGGGGATAAGTGCCCCAGTCGATGCCTTGCACGGCACCGCTGTTGCCCCACTGGTTCACTTCGGGATCCATGCCCTTGTAGCTCGTCCAGGTGAGCAGGTTGCTTGCCGAGAAGTAGGGCTGGAGCTTGCTGATACCGGCACGCTGGAGGAATCGCGCCTTAATGTCGTAGGCGATGGAGATATTCTTCACGCGCAGATAGCTTCCGTCTTCCACAAAGTAGCTTGAGTTGCGAATGTCCCAGCCGGCTTTAGGCACGTCGGTGATTTGTCCGGGCACGCGCCAGCGGTCGAGCACACGTGCGCTCTGGTTCTTTCCGTCGTACATACCTTCGGTCTCGATGCGCGAGGCGTTGTAGATGTCGTTTCCGTAGCTTCCCTGGAGGAAAATGCTTAGGCTGATGCCTTTCCAGTAGAAATTGTTGGTCATACCGAATGTGAAATCGGGATTCGGGTCGCCGATGTAGGTGCGGTCGCTCGAAGTCACTTTGCCGTCGCCTGTGATGTCGGCATAGATCATTTCGCCGGTTTCGGGGTCGACGCCCTGTGCTACATAGCCGAAGAAGCCTCCGAGAGGACGACCCTCCTCATTGCGCACCACGTCCTCCTTGATGAAGTCGCTGGTGGTGCATGTGGAGTAGACTTTCTGGAGCGCGAGCTTGGTGAGCTTGTTGCGGTTGAACGACATGTTGAAGTCGGTGGTCCACTCAAATTCGCCAACGAGATTGCGGCTGCTGATTGTGAATTCCACACCCTTGTTTGTCATTTCGCCCTCGTTGCGCTGAATTGTCGATGCCACCGATGAGCCGCTTGCCGGCAGGCTCACGTTCATGAGCATGTCCTTGGTGTGCTTGTAATACCAGTCGAAGCTGACGGTCAGTCGGTTGTTGAAGGCAGTGAAGTCGAAGCCGATGTTGGTCTGAGTGGTAGTCTCCCACTTGAGGTCCTTAGTGCGTAGGTTGGCAGGAGAAATGTTTGGCACGGCGTTTTCGTTGCCTTCCACTGTCCAGTCGACGCGGTTGATGTTGTAGCGTTGCAGGTAGGCATAGTCGCCGATACCGTTCTGGTTACCGGTCTTACCCCAGCCGCCGCGGATTTTCAGGTCGTTGAGCCATGTGAGGTCTTTCATAAAGTCTTCCGACGACATGCGCCATGCTGCCGAGAACGATGGGAAAGTTCCCCAGCGGTGGTCTTCATGCAGGCGCGACGAGCCGTCGACGCGCACGTTGGCTGTGACAAGGTATTTGCTCAGATAGTTGTAGGAAACGCGGCCGAAGTACGACATTATTCCCCACTGCGAAGCACCCGAGCCGGTGCCGTTCCATGCAATCTTGTTGGCGGCGTTGAGAGTCTGCACATCGGCGTTGCGGTAGTGCGAGCCGTTGATCCAACTGTTGGTGTAATCGCTGTCGGTCCACGAAGAGCCTACCATCACATCGAGGCTGTGGTCCTTGAACGACTTCACATAGTTCACCACATTGTCGAAAGTCAGAACGGTGTTCATGTTGCGGTTGTCGGAGCCAAGACCGTAGTTTTCGCGTCCCCAGGCTGTAGAAATAGGGTCGAGGAACGTGGTGCTGATGGCATTGCGGCGGTCGATTGAGAAAGTCGACTTGTAGGTGAGTTCGGGGAGAATGGTGAAGCGGATGAAACCCGAAGCGATGAGGCGGTTCTCCTTCGCCTTGTCGTTTTCGGCACGAGCCATGTTTTCACGCGGGTTGGTGATGTTGCCCACGCCGTAGAAGTTGTTGTAGTATTGTCCGGGATTTAGGCTGTCCCAAACCGGGGCGTATGTAGGGGTGTTGACAACCGAAAGGATTGTACCGCCGCGGTTTGCGCCCGTACCCATTGCGCCACCGCCGTTGCTTGAATAGTCGGAGTACGACACATTGGCGTTCACTGTGAGCCATTTGCGGATTTTGCCCTCCACGTTGGTGCGGAAGCTGAAACGCTTGAAGTAGCTCACGTCGAGCACACCTTTCTCATTCTGATAGCCGGCTGAAATGTAGTATTTCATGATGTCGTTTCCGTTCGACACAGCAAGCTGGTAGTTCTGCGTGTGACCGGTAGTGTAGGTTTCATCGTGCCAGTCGGTGAGGTCGGGCAGGTCGTCGGGGAGATTCACCAGCCCGATTTCATCTTGAAGCTCCTTGTACTGTGCAGAATTGAGCACGTCGATTTTCTTTGCCACCTTGTTGATTGAATACTGGGCATTGAATGAGATTTTCGCATCGCCCTTCGAGCCGGCTTTTGTGGTGATGAGCACCACGCCGTTGGCGGCACGCGAGCCGTAGATTGCAGCCGATGAAGCGTCCTTCAGAATCTGCATGTCGGCAATGTCGTTGGGCGAAAGGAAGTTGATGTTGTCAACAGGCACACCGTCGAGCACATAGAGAGGGTCGGTGC
>CAMFSS010000084.1 GCA_945983195.1 uncultured Prevotellaceae bacterium
GCGCATCAAGCGTCAGCCCTTAATACAATTACGCACCACTGCCGGCAATTGTTTGCCGAAAGCAGACCAAGTGCATCTTAATTTTGCAAATTTACGCATTATTCTCCATATCCACACCCCCGACGGAATAAAAATTCACATTCCTTCGAAATGCAGCAACATTTTGAGATTTTCGGCATTTTCGGCTGAAAACATTTTGCAGTTTTCGGCAAAACCGCTTACTTTTTGAGATGTTGGGCACTTTCGGCACAAATCATTATGCAGTTTTCGGCACAAGCTATCCGCAGACTTGGGAAATCTCGGTGAAAATATGGTGGCTGAAATGCTTAAACCGACAGGCAACGAGTTGTTTTATTACACTTGGCCAACTGAAAGCGGGAACCATAACTATGAAATAGATTTTTTGCTGTCGCGCGGCAATAAAATATGCCCCATTGAGGTAAAATCATCGGGCTACAAGAGCTATGCATCGCTTGAAGCTTTTATGCGCAAATATCACGATAGAATTCTTCACCGCTATTTGATATATACAAAAGATTTCGACAAGGTCAACGACCTCGAAATGATTCCTGTGTTCCTTACGATGTTTCTGTAAACTAAATGTATATACCGCAAAGACACAACAGCTCTTACAACTACAAATTACGAATTTTTAGGGGACTCGGGGGAAAATGAGATAAAAAAATTTTTTTTGGGGTGGGTCGTAAACTTGCGAATGATGACATGGCGGCTGATTGCCGTGTTCTTTGCCACAGTCGCACTATTCATCGTCATATCCGGCTATTTGTTTAACATCATACTATAACTTTATGCCCAAAGGCATTATTTTGCGGAGTCTTGTGGGGAGCAAGGGCTGCCCCACGAGATTCTTTTTTTCAGAAATGGGCTACATCAATGATGGAAACCGTCATGCCTTTACATGTGACATTTTCCCGATGACCGTAAGTGACAATTAACAGATTAGTACATTTCAATTCCTCCGCAGCCTCAACAAGGGCACCAAGCTCACGCCTGCGAGTCTTATCAGACGTCATATCATAGCACACTTGTATCAACTGTTCCACTTTGGCACCCTTTCGTACCACAAAGTCGATTTCCTTGTCGTTGCGCGTACGGTAGTAGAACAATGACAAGCCTGGTTGGTATCCGCGACGCATAAGTTCAATAAATATCTGATTCTCAAGCAGCCTGCCAAGATTCTCACTGATATTGAGAGCTGCACTTTGTACAAAACCATTATCTACCACATACACCTTCCGAGGGGCTTTATTCATTAGTTTCAGCTTGTTGTTTCATCGTGGAAGGTAGAAAAAGATATAAGGCTCCGTGAGATAATTGGAGAAACTTTGGGTGGTTGCCACACTCTTCATACCAAGCTCATGTGCAAGGTCATTAATGGAAACCGGATTGCAAAAATTCGACAATAGATAGGAGGCGAGATTGTAAAGGTCGGTACTGTTCCTCACTTTTTTGCGCTTAGCCACATCCTTGAGCAGCATAGAATCAAAGAGCGTAGAAAGGTAACTCTTTGTAATGCTACGCGCCATAATCGTTTCGGGATAGCCTCCATTATGAAGATAATCATCAACTACATGCATAGTAGAACTGTCGGACATTAGGCTTCCACTTTTCCATGCACTAGCTTCAAAAACTATGAAAGCCATCAACTCAAACTGCCAATAACTACCTCTAACCACCGACCCCATCACACTACTGCGCATTTTTGCGTTACTTCCTGTGATTATCAGGTTTTTACCACGCCTATACAATTTGCTTACCCACATATCCCATGCAGGCAGATTCTGAATTTCATCAAGAAGCATGAAATCATATCCGGCATACACTTCATCGAGAATTGCCATCACAGTGTCTTCATTCCACGCTTCGAGCAAAGTGTTGTCATCGAAATTCAAATAGGCAAAATTCCTACCTTGGAGCATTAGCAGCGCAAAGACCGACTTCCCTACACGCCGCGGTCCGGTGATAAGCTTAATCAGTGGATTTTGCAACAAATGGGTCACGTCATGACTAATTTGCCGTTTGTGATATGGTCGCGACATTAACAAATCGCGTTCGATGCGCTGGTTGAGTATTGTTGTTTTCATCACAAATTGGTAGTTATTTAGCCGAATTGGGTTTGCTGTTGCAAATATAGCGATTTTTATTCAATAGGAATGCTGTATTGAATAAAAAGTATATTTTTTGTTCAATACAAGTAATAAAATGAATAAAATGGGGTGCGGCGGCATTACAGAAGCATCTTGTTATGCGGAATATCGCGGATTTTCAGTAAATTTGCAGAAAATTCTGAATTATGGAGAAAAAAATTACAATAGCAATTGATGGATTCTCGTCGTCGGGAAAGAGCACAATGGCAAAGAAGCTGGCAAAGACCATAGGATATGCCTACATCGACACCGGCGCAATGTATCGGGCCGTGACGCTCTACTGCCTACGCAACAATCTGATAGACGGCGACGCTGTGAATGTGGCTGAGCTTGAGAAGTGTCTGCCCGACATTTGCATCACATTTGGCGTAAATCCTGAAACAGGTGCATCTGAGACCTATCTCAACGGCGAGTGCGTGGAGCGAGAAATTCGCGAAATGCGCGTGTCGGGCAAAGTGAGCTTCGTCGCTGCCATTCCTGCCGTGCGTCATGCCTTGGTGGCACAGCAGCAGCGCATGGGAGCCGAGAAGGGAATTGTGATGGACGGTCGCGACATTGGCACTGTGGTATTCCCCGATGCAGAAATGAAGGTGTATGTTGACGCTTCGGCCGAAACCCGCGCCCAACGCCGCTTCGACGAGCTTCGTGCCAAGGGAAACACTGAAGTGACCTACGAGGAGGTACTGCGCAATGTGCAGGAGCGTGACCGCATCGACCAGACTCGCGCCGAGAGTCCGCTCCGCAAAGCCGATGACGCCCTTGTGCTCGACAACTCGCACATGACTATTGCCGAGCAAGATGAGTGGCTTCTCAGCGTCTTTCGCCGCCTCACCGCCAATTAAGCACTGCGGCAATCAGCCGTAAACGCCGGCATAGTGCCGCTGCGCGCGCAACATTTTTACAAAAATCAGTGAAAATGTTGCACAGAATGAATCAAGTTTGTATCTTTGCAAAAGATTCTGCATCACCAGACCAAGCCACGGCGTAAGCTGGGCAAGGCGTGAAGCAATGCACATAGAGGCTGCTCGGATGGTGGAATGGTAGACACGAAGGACTTAAAATCCTTTGGCCATAGCGGCTGTGCGGGTTCAAGTCCCGCTCCGAGTACACGCAAAAAGCGGAGATGAATCAATTGATTCACATCCGCTTTTTTTGTGGCTTAATGGCAACGTGGGAGCCGAGATGCTCCATGTGCTTCCACAGTGCGGGAGCAGGTGTGCGTGTGCGACCCCTATCAGTCTTCGGTGACTTCGAAGTCGTCTTTCCCTACGCCGCAAAGGGGGCATACCCAATCGTCGGGGATATCCTCAAATGCTGTTCCAGGCTCAATTCCACCTTCGGGGTCGCCTATCTCGGGGTCGTAGACCCAACTGCAAACTTTGCAAATATACTTCTTCATAGCTTCAAAAATTTTTAATAATTGTAAGTAGTTGTTATGTTAATTACGCATAAAGCGGCCCAAAAGTTCACTCACAGGCACAATATGTGGCATGAAGATTGCTTCGGGGCACAAATGCCGTGGTAAATATACGCTGTTTTTTCCGAATAACAGCAGATTTTGGGTGGAAATTTTTGGGATTGTTTATTGTATTTATCAATAAGTTGTTGCGTAATTCATTATATAGTTGTAACTTTACACAATAAAAACGATAATAATATGGCAATGACAATCAATTCATCACCTGTATTGACCGGAGAATCGGCAATAGCATTCGTAGAGGCAGCCGAGCGCAATAGCGAATTGCCCACTCCTCGACTTTCGATGGAACGCGAAGCACAGATTGCAGATTTTCTAAGGAAATCACGTGAGTTTATTTTTCCACCCAAAAATAAACAATAATGCCATCGCCTGACAGTTTCATTCTTGAACGTGACGCTGTGATGTGTCACTACACAGAATACGTTGCAGACTACTGTGAACCATTTTATTGTAAAGACAAAGACCTTGACGAGTTTTTCTCAAAAGACGCTTTTCTTTATGACACAGAACTTCTTGGGAAAACTTATGCTTGGATAGACACTGCCAATCCTACACAAATCGTAGCTATGGTGACTCTGGCGAATGACAGTGTAAAAGCAAAGTTTATTGCAGGCTCAGCGCGAAACCGACTTCAACGAAGTGTTGCCAATGCAAAACGAGGCATGAATTATCCCGCAGTTCTCATTGGTCGCTTGGGAGTTTCGGCTGAATTTAGAGGGAAAGGGCTGAACATCGGGAGTCAGATACTCGATTTCATTAAAGGCTGGTTTTGCACAAGTGACAATAAAACCGGATGTCGCTTTATCGTAGTTGATGCCTACAATAATGAAAAGACGCTAAGTTTCTATGAAAAGAATGGTTTCAAGCCATTGTATAAGACTGAGCAAGAAGAGCGTGATTTTCTGGGGTTAAGTCCTAATGAAACATTAAATACACGATTCATGTTTTTCGATTTGAAACTTGCATAGCGCATTTTAATTTGCAATGCGAGGCAATTTTGATGGCTATCCGTTGATTTTGGGCGGAAATTTTTGGGATTGTGGATAGAATGGTTTGGTTTTGAGTGTGGGTTTTATTACTTTTGTTGTCGGAAAGAGTTGAGACGTGCAATCGAAAATATCCAATACGACTAATTTGGCCGATTGGCTATGTGGAGAGGTCGCGTGACGGCTCGTATTTGTTCTCAGAAAAATATTTAGATTCAATATATAATGGCAAACGACAACAGCACTACATATTCTTATCGCAGCGACGAGCCGCAACGATACCGCCAGCGGCCGCAGCACCAGCCGCAAATAACGAGCGAAACCGGCAAACTGCCTCCCAACGACACCGAACTTGAGGAGGCTGTGCTTGGTGCGCTGATGCTTGAAAAGGACGCCTACACTGTGATTTGCGACATTCTGAAGCCTGAGAGCTTCTACGATGCCCGCAACCAGAAGATATATGAGGCGGTGCAGACGCTTGGAGCGATGCAACGCCCCATCGACATGCTCACGGTGACCGAGCAGCTTCGCCTCAACGGCACGCTTCAGGATGTGGGTGGAGCATTGCGCATATCGGAGCTTACGGGTCGCGTGTCGTCGGCTGCCAATGTGGAGTATCACGCCCGCATCGTGGCGCAGAAGTATCTGGCACGCGAACTCATCAGCTTCTGCTCGGGAGTGCTTGAAAAGTCGTTTGACGAATCGAACGACGTAGACGACCTGCTGCAAGAGGCTGAGGGAAAGCTGTTTGAGATTACTCAGCACAATGTGAAGAAGGACGTGACTCAGATTGACCCCATAATCAGCGAGGCAATAAAGAAGATTGAGGACGCATCGAACCGCGAAAGCGGACTGAGCGGACTTGAAACCGGCTTCCACGATCTGGACAAAGTGACTTCGGGCTGGCAGCCGAGCGACCTCATCATCATTGCTGCGCGCCCTGCCATGGGAAAGACGGCACTGGTGCTCTCAATGGCAAAAAACATGGCGGTGAACTACAACATACCCATTGCCGTGTTCTCGCTCGAAATGTCGAACCTCCAGCTCGTGAACCGCCTAATCTGCAACGTGTGTGAGATTGAGGGTGAGAAAATCAAGAGCGGACAGCTATCGCGCCTTGAGTGGGACAAGCTCATGGGGCGCATAAAGCAGCTCTATTCGGCTCCGCTATTCATCGACGACACACCTTCGCTCTCGGTATTTGAATTGCGAACAAAAGCCCGCCGCCTTGTGCGCGAGCACAACATAAAGATGATAATCATCGACTACCTTCAGCTCATGAATGCAAGCGGCATGAAATTCGGCAGCCGCGAGCAGGAGGTGAGCACCATATCGCGCTCACTCAAGCAGCTTGCCAAGGAGCTTTCGATTCCGGTGATTGCGCTGTCGCAGCTCAACCGCAGCGTGGAGAACCGCACCGACGGCAAGCGTCCGCAGCTCTCCGACCTTCGCGAGTCGGGAGCCATAGAGCAGGATGCCGACATCGTGTGCTTCATGCACCGACCGGAATACTACACTAACTCGCGCGAGGCCGCAAGCGGCAACGACATTCGCGGACTGGCAGAATTCATCATAGCCAAGCACCGCAGCGGCTCAGTGGGCGATGTGAAGATGCGCTTCCGCGCACAGTTTGCCCGCTTTGAGAACTGGGACGAGAACTACAACCTTGTGCAGAACACCTACGAGTCGAAGCTCTCGGGTGATGCAGCCGATGCCGGCGCAGGCGACGGAGCAGAACTGCCACCGCCACCTCCGGGCGACGTGCCGCTGCAAAACAGCGACTTCCTCATGGACCGTAACGATACACCCACACCGTTTTAACCCAAATAGATCATTACACTGTTATGCCATATTTTTCAGTTATAGTTCCGGTGTACAACCGCATCGACGAGGTGCGCGACCTGCTTGCGAGCCTCGCAGCACAGACCGAGCGCGATTTTGAGGTGGTGATTGTGGAGGACGGCTCCACGCTTCCCTGCAAGGAGGCAGTAGATGCCTACGCCGACAAGATTGCCATACAGTATTTCCACAAGAGCAACGAGGGACGCAGCATTGCCCGAAACTATGGCATGGAGCATGCCAGGGGTGAATACTTCGTGTTTTTCGACTCCGACTGTGTAATTCCAGAGGACTATTTCGCCACACTTAAAGGAGCACTCGAGGCTGAATACACCGACTGCTTCGGCGGTCCGGATGCCGCCCACGACAGCTTCACCGATGTACAGAAGGCGATCAACTACTCTATGACATCATTCCTGACTACCGGCGGAATACGCGGAGGCAAGGTGAAACTCGAAAAATTCGTGCCCCGCTCATTCAACATGGGCTATTCGCGCCGCGTGTGGGAGAAGATAGGCGGATTCCGCGAAATGTTCTCGGAGGATATCGACATGAGCACCCGTGTGCGCAAAGCGGGTTTCGGAATACGTCTAATTCGAGAGGCTTTCGTATATCACAAGCGTCGCACGTCAATCGCAAAGTTCTGTCGCCAGATTTATGTGTTTGGCATGTCGCGCATCACGCTAAAACTGCTCTACCCCGACTCGCTGAAGCCGGTACACTGCCTGCCTGCGGCGTTCGTGCTTGGCTCGCTTGCAATGGCAGTGCTTGCCATAGTGTGGAAGTGGTGGGCTATATTGCCTCTTGCAGCCTATCTGGCGGCAGTGTGGCTCACAGCCATAGTGTCGACCCGCAGCCTGAAGATAGGCACGCTTGCAGTGCTCACCAGTGTGATCCAGCTCGGAGGATATGGATTGGGGTTCATCAAGGCATATACATGGAAAATCCTTCTCCGCCACGGACGCAACATTGAAGAGGAGATTGAAATTCGCCGCGGCAAATAGTGGGCGGCAGTATAATACCGATTTTTTGGCAATATGGAGGAGAACAAGAAGCAAGCTGTGTATTCACGCGCAATGAAAGATCTTTCGGCTGACGAAATGCCGCGTGAGAAAGCACTGAAACATGGATTTGAGGTGCTAACCGTGCCCGAACTCATGGCGATTTTAATTGGCAGCGGTTCGCGCGGCGAGAATGTGGTTGACCTGTGCAAGCGCATACTCGGCGACTGCGACGGCCGTCTAAGCACGCTTGCCCGACACTCGGTGGCCGACCTGGTGAATCACTACCGCGGCGTAGGCGATGCCAAAGCCCTTATCATTCTTGCAGCACTTGAACTGTCGAGGCGCTATCACAGCGAGAATTTCGATGAACTTCCGCAGATTACGGGCAGCAAGGCCGCCTACGACTGCATTTGCCGAAAACTCAGCGACCTGCCTCACGAAGAGTTTTGGATTATCACGCTCAATCGCGCCAAGCGCGTCACCGGCAAATACCGTATCAGCCAGGGTGGCACGCGTGCGCCTGAGGTCGAGGGGAAAGTGGGGCTGCATAGGGGGGTCGCGCC
>CAMFSS010000085.1 GCA_945983195.1 uncultured Prevotellaceae bacterium
CCAGCATTCAAGCACACCCAGCCGCGACAGAACGGACCTGAAATCGACGGCTTCACTCCCGACCAGCGATTCTTCATATCGTATGCCAATGGGCGGAAGGGAAATATCTCGAAAGAGGAGATTCTTCGTCGCACCAAGACCGACCCACACTCGCTCGGCAAGTGGCGCGTGAACGCATCGTTGCGCAATATCGAGCCTTTCTTCAAGGCATTCGACATCAAGGAGGGCGACCCGATGTATCGTGCCGACCGTGTCACCATCTGGTAAAATTTGGGAAAAACGTAGATAAATCTGCTGAATTACAGGCGGATGAATCATAGGTGGGGCGTTGTCAGACTATGCTCCCGACAAAACACCCTTGCTGCAAAATAATTGTGGCAAGGGTGATTTTCATGTCGTTAAATACCGGTATTCTGCCATTTTTTGAAAATTTAAGGGTGTGGCGAAGCGGATTTTCGGGGAATTGATTGGTAGATTGGTGGAAATTTGCTATTTTTGTGAGTTAATTGGGCGTGGAATGGCTGCGCCCGACGTAATGAATTGAAAATTAAAAAATATAGCTATATGAAATTTAATATCCCGAGTAAACAGTTATTCAGCAATCTGTCGGTGCTGAGCAAGGTTATAAACTCAAAGAATACCATTTCGATTCTCGACAATTTCCTTTTCACCCTTGATGGTGACCACATCACAGTGATGGCAAGCGACCAGGAAACCACAATGACAGCACGAATGGAAGTGTTTGATGCAGAAGGCGAAGGGTCATTTGCAGTGAACGTGAAGAATATGCTTGAGCTACTCAAGGAACTTGCCGACCAGCCAGTTACGTTCAATGTCGACGACGAGCGTTTTGAGATTAATCTTGAATATCTCAACGGACACTCCAACTTCGTTGGCATCGACGGTGCCGAGTTCCCCCAAAAGGACGATCCAAAGGGGAACGTTACAGCAATGAAGCTGCCTATAGGCGAGGTACGCAAGGGAATAGAGCGCACCATTTTTGCCGTAGGCACTGAGGAGATTCGCCGAATCATGATGGGTATCTATTGGGATATAAAGCCGGAGAGCATCACATTTGTGGCTTCGGACACACACAAGCTGGTGCGCTACCGCAATGAGAAGCTGCAATCGGGTGTGACAACATCGTTTATCCTGCCGACAAAGCCGGCTTCGATACTCAACAACATACTTGCCAAGAGCGAGGGCGATGTGGCAATGGTGATCGACGAAAAGAGCGCATCGTTCACCACCGACAACTTCTCACTCACTTGCCGCTTCATCAACGGCCGCTATCCCAACTACGAGTCGGTAATTCCGAAGAACAATCCATACGAAATGCTTGTTGACCGCCAGATGCTTCTCAATGCAGTTCGCCGTGTGTCGGTATTTGCAAGCGTAGGCGGACTCGTCAAGCTCGACTTGAAGGAGATAGAGGTGAAAATCAATACTCAGGACGTTGACTTCTCGACATGGGCAGAGGAGGTTATTCCGTGCGACTACAAGGGTCAGGACATGGTAATCGGCTTCAACGATGCAAAGGTGATAGAGATACTCAACAACTTGCAGTGCGACAATGTGAAGCTCACGCTGAGCGACCCGTCGCGTGCAGGAGTGTTTATCCCGGAGAAGAACGAAGATGGCGAGGATTTGCTCATCTTGCTCATGCCAATGATGATTTAAGGAAAAGAAATGGAACTGAACTTAAGAAACCCGCTGATATTCTTCGACCTGGAGACCACAGGTGTAAGCTCAGCGAAGGACAAGATAGTGGAAATCTCCTACATCAAGGTGTATCCAAACGGAAAGGAGGAGAGCAACACCATAAGAATCAATCCCGGGCGTCACATACCCGAGGAGGCAACGGCAATTCACCATATCACCGACGACGACGTGAAGGACTGCCCCCATTTCAAGGATGTGGCAAAGGAGCTTAGCCGTGTGTTTGAAGGCTGCGACATAGCAGGCTTCAACAGCAACCGCTTCGACCTTCCGCTGCTTGTGGAGGAATTTCTCAATGCCGGAGTCAACATCGACATGACGAAGCGCAAATTCATTGATGTGCAGACCATTTTCCACAAAATGGAGCAGCGCACGCTCGTTGCCGCCTATAAGTTCTACTGCGGCAAGAATCTGGAGGACGCACATTCAGCCGATGCTGACACACGCGCCACCTACGAGGTGCTGAAGGCACAGCTCGACCGATATCCTTCGCTCCAGAACGATGTTAACTTCCTCTCGGAGTTCTCTACGCAGAACAAGAATGTGGACCTTGCCGGCCGCATCATCTACAACGACAAGAATGTGGAGGTGTTCAACTTCGGCAAGCACAAGGGACGTGCAGTAGAGGAGGTGTTCCGCATCCTCGACCGCGGCTACTACGACTGGATGATGCAGGGCGATTTTCCACAGAACACAAAGAATGTGATTACCAACATCAAGCTGCGCTGCAAGTGATGATGAAAGGAAAACATATAATTCTCGGCATTTGCGGCGGTATAGCTGCCTATAAGTCGGTGTATCTGCTCAGACTGCTTGTAAAGGCCGGGGCAGATGTGCAGGTGGTGATAACACCGGCAGGGAAGGAGTTTATCACTCCTGTAACACTGTCATCGCTCAGTGGACACCCCGTGATAAGCGAGTTTTTCACTGCCAACACAGGCAGTTGGAACAGCCACGTAGACCTCGGACTTTGGGCAGATGCCATGGTGATAGCCCCTGCAACGGCTTCCACCATAGGCAAGATGGCAAATGGCATTGCCGACAATATGCTTGTGACCACCTATCTGTCGGCCAAGTGCCCGGTGTTCCTTGCTCCTGCGATGGATCTCGACATGATGGCACATCCGAGCACCTCACGCAATCTTGAGCTGCTTCGAAGCTACGGCAACCACATAATAGAGCCGGGAGTGGGTGAGCTTGCAAGCCACCTGGTAGGAAAGGGGCGAATGGAGGAGCCGGAGAATATCGTGAAGGCGATGGAGGCATACTTTGCATCGAAGTGCGACCTTTCGGGGCGTCGTGTGCTGATTACCGCCGGACCGACCTACGAGCGCATCGACCCGGTGCGTTTCATCGGCAACTATTCGTCGGGAAAGATGGGATTTGCCATTGCAGAGGAGTGTGCACGCCGTGGGGCAGAGGTTACGCTTGTGAGCGGTCCGGTGTCGCTCAAATGCAGCAATCCGCACATAAAGCGCATAGATGTGGAGTCGGCGCGCCAGATGCTTTCGGCAGCCGGTGAGGCATTTGCCGGGAGCGATGTAGCGATAATGTGCGCTGCCGTGGCCGACTACTACGTAGAGAACCAAGCCGACAGCAAGATAAAGCGCGAGAACAACGAGATACCGCAAATCAAGCTACAGCGCAATCCCGACATAGCGGCTACACTCGGCGCAAACAACCGACCGGGACAGGTGCTTGTGGGATTTGCCCTTGAAACCGACTACGAGGCTGTGAACGCCAAGCTGAAAATAGAGAAGAAGAATCTCGATTTCATAGTCCTCAATTCGCTTCGCGACAAAGACGCATGTTTCGGAACCGACACCAACAAGGTTACCATAATAAGCCGCGACGGCAGCGAGAAGCCGTTTGGGCTTAAGCCGAAGGCTGATGTCGCCAAAGACGTTGTCGATGAAGTGGTTGCACGGTTACAGAAATAAATGTTTGCAAGATAGAAGTTATTGATGATGAAACGATTGGCACGATATATACTTGTGGTTTTGGCTGCACTGGCAGGCGTAGGCATGGCTTGCGCCCAGGAGCTGAAGTGTGATGTGGAAATCAACAGTACACAGATTCAGAACACGTCGAAAGAGGTGTTCACCACTTTACAGCAAGCCATAGCCGACTATATGAACACCACAAAGTGGACCGATGCCCAATTCAGCGCGAATGAGAAGATTGAGTGCCGCATGTATTTCACCATCAAGAGCTACACTGACAATTTGATGTCGGGCGACCTGCAAGTGCAGTCGAGCCGACCGGTCTACAACAGCAGCTACACCACCACGGTGCTGAACTTCAAGGACACAAAAATCGAATTCACCTATCAGGAGAATGAACCGCTGATCTACTCTGAGACCACTATGGAGAGCAATCTGACGGCGATACTCAATTTCTATGCATTCATGATAATAGGACTTGATTTCGACACCTTCTCACTGAAGGGCGGTGACCCATATTATGAGAAAGCAGCAAATGTGGTGCGAATGGCGCAGAGCAATGGCGAGAGCGGCTGGAAGGCATTTGAAGACACCAAGAACCGCAGTGCCGTGCTAAGCGCATTCACCGAAGGCAACACATCGGGCATCCGCAATATCTTCTACAACTACCACCGCCGCGGACTCGACGAGATGGCGCTGAGTGTAGACAAGGGGCGTGCCATGGTGACGCAGACGCTTGAGATGCTGGCGAAGGTGTTTGAAGTGGCACCGATGAGCGTGTGCCTCTCGATGTGGAAAGATGCGAAGCTCGACGAGATAGTGAATATCTATTCAAAGGCCGGACAGACGGAGAAGGACAAGGTGTATGACCTGCTTTATCCACTCTATCCGACAGAGCAGACCCGACTGATAAAGATAAAAGAGATAGAAAAGGATTTTTAAGCCGAAAGAGAGCTGACTTGCCATGCTGAAATCACTAAAAATATCAAATTTCGCCATAATTGACCGACTCGAAATCGACTTCGAGAAGGGATTTACGACAATCACCGGCGAAACAGGTGCCGGAAAGTCGATAATGATGGGTGCACTGTCGCTGATACTTGGCGGGAAAGCCGACCTAAAGGCAATACGCAATGCCGAGCGCAAATCGGTGATTGAAGCTACATTCGGCATTGAGGAATATGGCTTGAAGCCACTGTTTGAAGCCAACGACATCGACTACGATGACGAGGAGTGCATAATGCGCCGCGAGATAGCTGCGAGCGGACGCTCGCGTGCGTTCATCAACGACACTCCGGTGACGCTTCAGGCGATGCGCGACATTACGATGCGCCTTGTGGACATTCACTCGCAGCACAGCAACCTGCTGCTGTCGCAGAGCGACTATCAGCTCGGCATACTCGACAGCATAGTGGAGGACAAGAGCGTGCCGGAACGCTACACAGCCGAATATGAACGCTACACCCGGATGTGCAGCCGCTTGAACCACTTGAAGGCTGAGAACCGCCGCCGCAAAGAGGAGGAGGACTACATACGCTTCCAGCTCGACCGACTTCAGGAACTAAAACTCACCGAAGGTGAGGATGTGGAGCTTGAAGCCGAGGAGCGCAAACTGAGCAATGTGGCTGAGATAAAGGGCGCGCTGTGGGAGTCGGAGGAGCTGCTTTCGGGCGAGGGTAGGTCGGTGATTGCCGACGTTTCGCAGATGAGGCAGCGAATGAGCCGCATTGCCGAGGTTTACGCCGATGCCACAGAGATTGCCGAGCGCATGGAGTCGATGCTGATAGACCTAACGGACATCAACCGAACAATAGCAACGATGCAGAGCGGCCTTGTGGACAACCCCGAGGAGCTTGTTCGCGTGCAGGAGCGGCTTAATGCCATATATGCCCTTGAAACAAAGCACAAAGTGGGCAGTGCCGACGAGCTGATAGCATTGCAGCGTGGATTTGAGGCTCAGCTTGCCGAAATCGACAACAGCGACGAGGAGATAGTGGCACTTGAGCGTGAGGTGGCAGAGCAACGTGAGATTGTGGAGGAGCTTGCCTCCAGAATGCACGAAATGCGCCTCAAGGCAGCCTACACATTCTGCTGCGAGCTGCTCCGAGAGGCTACGCCATTGGGTATGAAGAATCTGCAATTCAAGATAGAGTTCAGCACAGTGCCGCTGTGCGCGGCCGGCACCGATGCTGTGCAATTCCTCTTCTCATTCAACAAGCAGCAGGCTCTCATGCCGGTGGCATCGTCGGCATCGGGAGGTGAGATTTCCAGGCTTATGCTATGTGTGAAGTCGATAATTGCCAGAAGCATGAAGTTGCCCACCATCATTTTCGACGAGGTTGATACCGGAGTGTCGGGCGACATAGCCAACCGCATGGGCGAACTTATGCGCGGAATAGCGAAAGGCATTCAGGTGATAACCATCACCCACTTGCCCCAGGTGGCAGTGAAGGGCGATAACCACTACAAGGTGTACAAACAGGACTCTGCCGATGCTACATTCACGTCGATAAGGCATCTGAGTGCCGAGGAGCGAGTGCGCGAGATAGCCGGAATGCTCAGCGGAGAGGCAATTGACGATGCGGCACTGGCAAATGCACGGTCGCTTTTGGGCGAGAGGTGACAGATGTGGCCGGCAAAGACAGGATTATAAATTTTGAGAAATATGGAAAAGAATCAATATATATTTGGAATCAGGGCAGTGATTGAAGCCATTGAGGCAGGAAAGGAGATTGACAAAATCTTCATAAAGAAAGACCTCAACGGAGAACTTGCCGGTGAGCTCTTTTCACTCATTAAGGAGCGTGGCATAGTGAGTCACCGTGTGCCTGTGGAGAAAATCAACCGCATTACGCGCAAGAACCACCAGGGAGTTGTGGCAATGCTGTCGGCAGTGAGCTATTGCCGTCTCGACGACATAGTCCCGATGCTCTATGAGGAGGGGAAGGTGCCGTTTATTGTAGTTCTCGACGGTGTGACCGATGTGCGAAACTTCGGAGCCATTGCCCGCACGTGCGAGTGTGCAGGAGTAGACGCCATAGTGATACCCGAACGAGGCAGCGTGAGCGTGAATGCCGATGCAGTGAAGACATCGGCAGGCGCATTGCACTATATGCCGGTGTGCCGTGAGAAAAATCTCACGTCGGCAGTAAAGTTCCTCAAAAATACCGGCTACAAAGTGTATGGAGCAGCCGGAGGCAGTGCCGTGAACTACACCAAGCCCGACTACACAGAGCCGGTGGCAATGGTGCTCGGCTCGGAGGACGAGGGAATAAGCAGCGACGTGCTACGGCTGTGTGATGCACAAGTAGCCATACCCGAATTCGGCAACATAAGGTCGCTGAATGTGTCGGTTGCGGCAGGCGTGCTTATCTATGAGGTTGTCCGGCAAAGGCTCAATGGCAACTTTGCAGTGGAATAATTGCGCAAATATTTCACAGGCTGATTAATTTCGACTAATTTTGCAGAAAAATAGAAACAGAAACAATGATAAATCGCATTTTAATTAGAATTAAGGTTGTGCAATTGCTCTATTCCTACATGGCATCGGGCAAAAGTATGACGGTGAGTGAGGCAAAAAATGAGCTTAAGAAGAGTCTTGACATGGGATATGACCTCTATCACTATCTTTTGCTGCTTATGGTAGAGCTGACAGAACTCCATGCCAACCGCTTGGAGCAGGCCAAGGAGAAGTATCTGCCGACAGAGGAGGAACTGAACCCCAACACCAAGCTGATTGACAACCTCTTTATCAAGGCACTTATCGACGATCCCGACTTCCGCTCATTCCTTGAGAAGAAGGAGAAGGCAAAAGAGCCATTCACATGGCGCAACGATGACATATTCATGAAACTGATGCTCGACCGCGTGCTTCGCTCGGAGGAGTATGCCGAGTATATCGACAGCGAAGGCAACGACTTTGAGGAGGACTGCATCTTCTGGCACTCGGTCATGAAGAATGTGATTCTGCCCGATGAGGAGCTTAGTGATGCACTTGAGGCAAAATCGGTGTTCTGGAACGATGACCTTTACACAGTAGGCTCGTTTGTGCTCAAGACCATCAAGAAATTTGAGCTGAAGGAGGAGAACCCGATTCTCGACCAATACAGAAATGAAGAAGACGAGCAGTTTGGCCCGCAGCTTTTCGGCTATGCACTTGCTGAACGTGACTATTGCAACTCGCTCATCAACCGCTATATCAATACCGACCAATGGGACGTGGAGCGCATTGCGCTGATGGACCGCCTGATAATGACCGTTGCGATAAGCGAGATAATCCATTATCCGTCGATTCCTACGAGGGTGTCGCTTAATGAGTATATCGAGATATCAATATATTAC
>CAMFSS010000086.1 GCA_945983195.1 uncultured Prevotellaceae bacterium
CCAATGGCGGCATTGCAGTGTCGGAAGGCGCCAACATGCCATCTACCCCTGAGGCAGTGCATGAGTTTATCAACGCCCGCATACTCTATGCTCCCGGAAAGGCAGCCAATGCCGGAGGAGTGTCGGTGTCGGGTCTGGAAATGGCTCAGAACGCACAGATGCTTTCATGGAGCGCAGAGGAGGTCGACAAGAAGCTGAAGGACATTATGGCAAACATTCACTCGCAGTGCGTGCGCTACGGCCAGCAAGCCGACGGCTACGTGAACTATGTGAAGGGAGCCAACGTGGCAGGCTTCATGAAGGTGGCAAATGACATGATGGCTCAGGGCATACTCTAAGCCGTAATAGCCCGATGCCCCACCGTGGTGGAGCAAGGCTAAGAAATTGGATTATTGTTTTTTTTACAGTTTGATTCTTTATATCTTTAGCAGGCATCTCACGTGAGTGAGGTGCCTGCTCAGTTATCTGCTGCTGCACTTGGCATGACAAAAATTGAAAAAGTAGGTTTCCTTACTTTTGATTCTGCCTCAATTGTAGTAACTTTGCAGCCGTTGTAGGGCGACGGTTTGTTATATATAGCAGCAGGGCGTTGCCGCAAGGTATGGAATGACGCTATGCGGTGCATTTGCCGCTGCGCAAGAGAAAGATGAACGAATTATGATTGACTTGAAGAAAATGAAGGGACTTGGGGCTGCTGAAGTTGCCGAAAGCCGCCGCCGTCATGGAGCGAATGTGCTCACTCCGCCCGAAAAAGCATCGCTGTGGTCGCAGTTTATTGAGAAATTCAACGACCCGCTTATCAAGATACTGCTTGTGGCACTTGTGCTCTCGATAGGCATATCGTGCTACGAGGTGATGGCACTCGGCGAGCCTGCTACGGTATTCCTTGAGCCGCTTGGCATTTTCGTTGCCATAACGCTTGCCACGCTTGTGGGCTTTCTTGTGGAAGTGAATGCCAACAAGAAATTTGAAATGCTCAACAAGGTGAATGATGATGTGCCCGTGAAAGTGCTCCGCAGCGGCAACATCACCCCTGTGCCTCGCAAAGATGTGGTGGTGGGCGACATCGTGATTCTTGAGACCGGTGACGAAGTGCCGGCCGACGGCACGCTGCTCGACTCGATGACGCTCAGCGTGAACGAGAGCACGCTCACCGGCGAACCCGTAATAAAGAAGAGCCACATTGAGGCACAATTCAAGAAAGATGCCACCTATCCCACCAACGCCATGCTGCGTGGCACCACTGTGACCGAAGGACATGGCGTGATGCGCGTGGAGGCTGTGGGCGACAGCACGGAATACGGCAAGGTGTATGTGGAGGCGCAAATCGAGAACAACATAAAGACTCCGCTGATGCAGCAATTCGACCGCCTCGGAAAGATGATTTCCTATGGCAGCTACATTGTGGGCGCACTCATCGTGATAGGTCGCATGGCAATCTTCGACTATGCAGCCTACGACTTGTTGAGCGTGCAATTCATCAACTATGCAATGGTGACTGTGATGCTTGCCGTGACGCTGATTGTGGTGTCGGTTCCGGAGGGGCTTCCGATGAGCGTGACGCTGAGCCTCGCGCTGAGTATGCGCCGTATGCTCCAGAGCAACAACCTCGTGCGAAAGATGCACGCGTGCGAGACTATGGGTGCGACAACCATTATATGCACCGACAAGACAGGTACGCTCACGCAGAACCGTATGCAGGTGTGGGAGGCTCAATTCTACGGACTCCGCGAGCACTGCCGCCTATCGGCCGACGACGAGGAGAGCCGCATAATCAGCGAGGCAATATCGTGCAACTCCACAGCATTTCTCGACTGCTCCAATCCTGAAAAGACGGTTGCGCTCGGCAATCCCACCGAAGGAGCACTGCTGCTGTGGCTGAAAGATGCAGGCTGTGACTACCTGGAGATTCGCGAACAGTGTGAGGTGCTTGCACAAGTGCCGTTCTCCACTGAGCGGAAGTATATGGCTACGGTGGTGCGAAGCAAGGAACTCGGCTGCAACGTGCTCTATGTGAAGGGCGCACCTGAAATTGTGTACGGACTGTGCACAAGCGTTACCGGCGATGTGGCTGAAGCTGAGATAAGGGCTTCGCTCGCAGGCTATCAGGCGAAGGCGATGCGCACGCTCGGATTTGCCCGCCAGCTACTCAACGAAGGGGAGATGCCAATTGTCGACGGACGGCTCACCGAGTGCAGCTTGCGCTTCACCGGCATTGTTGCAATCAGCGACCCGGTGCGCAGCGACGTGCCCGATGCGATAGGCGAGTGCCTTGAAGCCGGAATCAGAGTGAAAATCGTAACGGGCGATACTCCCGGTACGGCGCGTGAGATTGGCCGTCAGGTTGGGCTGTGGACCGACAGTGACACCGACGACTGCATAATCACAGGACCTGAGTTTGCCGCACTCAGCGATGATGAGGCTGCCGAGCGGGCAAGGAAGATAAAGATAATGTCGAGGGCACGTCCGGGCGACAAGTCGCGCCTTGTGAACCTGCTGCAACAGCAGGGTGAGGTGGTGGCGGTGACCGGCGACGGCACCAACGATGCTCCTGCGCTCAATGCCGCACAAGTGGGACTCTCGATGGGCGACGGCACTTCGGTGGCGAAGGAGGCGAGCGACATCACCATCATGGACAACAGTTTTGCCTCAATCACCAAGGCGGTGATGTGGGGACGATCGCTTTACCAGAACATACAACGCTTCATTCTTTTCCAGCTCACCGTGAATGTGGTGGCTTGCGTGATAGTGGGCATTGGAGCTTTCATGAGCTACCAGTCGCCACTCACAGTGACGCAGATGCTCTGGGTGAACCTCATAATGGATACGTTTGCCGCACTTGCCCTTGCCTCGCTGCCGCCGAGCGAGGAGGTTATGGCACACAAGCCGCGCCGCCGCACCGACTTCATAGTGAGCCGTCAGATGATGTGGTTTGTGGGAGGGATAGGCATTGCGTTCACGCTTGTGCTGTTTGGACTGATGCAGTATCTCAAGCAGTGCCACATCGAGACGCTTGCCGAGTTCTCTTTCAGCGGCTTTATTGGCACATTCCTCGATTTCCACTATGCCCCGTCGGATGAAATATCGCTCTACGACCACACAATATTCTTCACCGTGTTTGTGTTTCTGCAATTCTGGAATCTCTTCAATGCGAAGTCGTTTGGCAGCGGACACTCGGCATTTTGGAAACTAAAGGAGAGCAAGGTGTTTTTTGGAACACTTTTTGTGATATTAGTAGGACAAATTCTTATCGTAGAATTTGGTGGTCAGATGTTTAATGTCTACTTTAGTGCTCACGAAAGCGGGCTGAAACTCGTCGACTGGCTTATCATCATTGCGGCAACATCGCCGGTGCTGATAGTGGGCGAGTTAGTTCACGCTTTCGACCGCCGCCGAAGGCGGAGATAACGTAACACGAAAGTATACAGAAGAATTATGAAGAAACACATTTTTGGAATCTTACTATTAATTGGCATTACTGTGGGCGCACTTGCGGAGGCGCAGGCTCAGGGACGTCCGAGACCGAGACCGGTGCACCGGCAGACGCCCGTCTACCGCCAGAGCAGCAACGGCTACAGTGATGCATCAGGTGTGGCATACAAGGGATTTCTTGAGCTTGGCTATTCGGGTGGCGTCAGCGAATATAGCGCCAACCAGCTTGATGTGCTTACTACGCATGGCGTGACTTTTGGCAGCAATCTGTTTCTTGGCGTGGGCTTGGGAGTGAATATCCTGTATCCCGACGAGAATGGCAATCCCATCAGCCACCTCGACGGAGGACATTATATGCCCGAAGGACGGTATTCCTACAACAAAGAAACCGCAGTGATGGTGCCGGTGTATTTCGATTTGAAGTATAATTTCGGCAACGGCGCGGTGCGTCCGTTCGTTGATGTGAAATTGGGAGCGGCTTTTCTTGGCAACGACCAAGCCGTGAGAATAGGCGACGGCTGGCTCGACGACCGCGAGGGATTTTATTTCAGTCCGACAATTGGTGTGAACATTCCCACCTCAAGCCGTGTGGGCATCAACATCGGTGTGACCTATAATCTCATTTCGCAGAAATACTATTACTACGACTACTATTATGACCATTATTACAGCAATGATGGCATTTCGCTCCATTCACTTGGAGTGAAATTTTCAATAGAGTGGTAAAAAAACACACCCAATAAAGCTAAATAATGTTAAAAATCTGTCAAAAAGCACATTTTTGACATTTTTTATGTTTATTGTTAAGTTAAAATCGGCTGAAATGTTAAGAAATAGGAACTTCAGACTATTGGCTTGGGGTGTGGCATGATTTGTGGTGCTGAAAGTGCATTTTTGTGCCCTTTATGGGGTGTTTTTTGTGAATAAACGACTGATATACAGATGAATTGTGCTCGTGCAGACGTGCCGTGATGATTAAGTGGCTTGAGTTGAAGACAATAATAGCGGAGCTATGCACATAGCAATTGGGTGAAAAAAGAGAAGAAATTGTGGGCTAAAAACTACGATTTGTAATTACGGGCATGATGTGGCAGATGTAATCAGTTGATTGATAATTCATTATAAATATATGAGATATTTGCTGCCAGAGCACTTGCAGAGAAATTGATAGTTTTGAATTGTTGGTTAAACAGCCTCTATGCTGAGAGATTGTTGTAAATACTGGGTGTATGCTTATAATGTGTAAGTATGCTACGGCTTTTAGAGCGGTTTTGTTGCAAAATGATGCAATTGTGTTAAAAACCACTTTTTGATGATAACATAATGAATAAATATTATAACTTTGCGCGCAGAAACTCTCACCACAAGGATAATACAACATTTACGACAAAGGGAAATTTACACAATCGTAAAGAAAGGAAATTTTATCGACAAAAGCGATAGACATATTATCCAAAGAACAAATTTTTAGAAACAGGGGCTGCAAGCAGCTTCTGAATGTTATAGGGAAAAATTCATTTCAATTATTAATTATATTTAGAGACTAAAGGTTTATTTAGGTATGAAAAGACTAATGTTAGTTTTGATTACGATTTGTTCAATGGTGGCAGTGATTGCCCAGACCAAGGTCACAGGAACAGTCGTATTTGCCGGTGATAACGAGCCCCTTGTGGGAGCTACGGTAATCCCGGTGGGAGGAGGTAACGGAGCGGTTACCAACATTGACGGTAGATTCACAATCACCGTTCCTAAAGGAGTGAAATATCTCAACGTGTCCTACGTTGGAATGCTTACCAAGCAGGCAGAAGCAAAAGACGGAATGGTGGTTACCCTCAACAACAGCAGCAACCAGCTTGATGAAGTGGTGGTAACAGCCATGGGTGTGAAGCGCGACCGCAAGGCACTCGGTTATGCCGCACAGGACCTCAAGGCAGAGGACCTTAACACTGAGGGTACTACTTCGCTTGCCAGTGCTATTCAGGGAAAACTTACAGGTGTATCAGTTCGCCAGTCATCGGGCGCACCGGGAGCATCGGCACAGATTGTGATTCGTGGTGCCCGTTCATTCGACGGCAACAATGCGCCACTTTACGTAATCGACGGAATGCCAATATCGACAACTCCTGACTTCAGCACCGGAGCATCAGTAACCGGCGCCGACATCAGCGACCGTACAGTCGACATCAATCCCGACGACATCGAGAGCATCAACGTGCTCAAGGGTCAGGCAGCATCGGCACTCTATGGTATCCGTGCATCGAATGGTGTGATTGTCATCACCACCAAGCGCGGGTCGCTCCGCTCGAACCGCCCCACAGTGACAATCTCGACCAACATGAGCGCAGAGCGCGTGTCGCGCAAATTCAAGCGTCAGACAGTGTATTCACAGGGTACAACAGGTACTTATAACCCGACATCGTCAATGTCGTGGGGTTCGAAGATTTCAAAGCTTGCCGACCACCCGGTGTATGGCGGTAACACCGACAACAATTTCACCAAGGCAGAAGGCTTGCACGAAGGAATGTACTACAACCCCAAGCGTGCACAGGCAGGACTTGACGGTTGGGAGACCCCGACAGTCTATGACAACGTGGGCGATTTCCTCGGCACCGGCTTCACTGAGAACACCAATGTGAACATCTCACAGAAGAAGGACGGACTTGACTACTCATTCGGAATCAGCAACTCATACCAGAATGGTATTATCCCATCGACCGGCATGACCCGTTGGGGCGCACGCGGACTTGTGGAGTATGCCATCAGCAAGGAGTGGAAGACAGGCTTCTCGGTGAACTACACCAGCAGCCGCATCACAGGCGCACCGGGTGCAAACAGCGGTATCATGAACGTGGTTTATTCGTGCCCGGCTGAGTATAACCTCAAGGGTATTCCTTACAGCGTGCCCGGTCACCCCGAGCAGCAGGTGCTCTTCCGCAGCACCTCCTTCAACAACCCCTACTGGTGGGCCGACAACGATGAATACTCACAGCACACCAACCGCACGTACGGCAATGCATTCGTTGAGTATCACCCCGATATCAACTGGGGCGAGAACATGAATCTCTGGTTCCGCGAGCAGGCCGGTCTTGACGTGTACACATCAGACTACAGCGATGTGGCTGAAATTGGTTCGGCAGCCAACACCAAGGGTGAAATCAGCAACTACGGCCGCCAGAAGAACACATTCAACAACCTGTTCACTGCCAACTTCAATGCCAAATTCGGCGATGAGAATGAGTGGGGACTCGATGTGATGCTCGGTAACGAAATCAACCACCAGAACAGCCGTGTGTGGTCGTACTACGGTAGCAACTTCCAGTACTACGGTTTCCCGGTCATCGGTAACGCCACTTCGTTTGTATCGACAGAGTATGGCCGCAAGGAGCGTACAGTAGGATTCTTCGGCAGCGTTTCGGCATCGTGGGCTGACCAGCTCTACTTGACCGTAACCGGACGTAACGACTTCGTTTCGACTATGCCTCGCGGCTCGCGCAGCTTCTTCTATCCTTCGGTATCACTCGGCTGGGTGTTCACCGAGATTGATGCACTGAAAGAATACAAGAACATACTCAGCTTCGGTAAGCTCCGTGCATCGTTTGCACAGGTAGGTCAGGCAGGAAGCTACTACAACGACTTCTACTATACACCGTCGTATGGCAGCGGTATGTATGCCTACACTCCGGTAACCTATCCGCTTCCTTCGGGACAGTCGACCTACATTCCCTACTATGTAATCTACGACAAGAACCTCAAGCCGCAGAACACCTCGAACTTTGAGGTCGGCACTGAACTCGGCTTCTTCAACGGCCGTCTGCGTGTGGACTACACATTCAGCTACCAGAGCGTGAAAGACCAAATCTTCGAAGTGCCTATCGACGGTGCTACCGGTTACCAGTATATGCTTACCAACGCCGGTAAGATGGAGACTCAGGCTCATGAGCTTAGCATCAACGCCGCTATCCTTGAGGCACGCGACTACGACTTGAACCTTGGCGTGAACTTCTCGCGCGTGTGGAACTATGTGAAGGAACTTGCTCCCGGTGTGGAGTCGATCATGCTCGGTGGATTCGTTGAACCGCAGGTACGCGCCCAGGCAGGCTGCACCTATCCTAACATCTATGGTAACGGCTTCAAGCGCGACGAGAACGGCAATCTTCTGCTTCTCAACGGTCTTCCACAGGCAAGTGCCGACAGCCAGGACCTTGGCAACTGCGCTCCCGACTTCAACATGGGTATCAACCTTGGCGGACGCTATAAGCGAGTATCAATCAGCACAACTTGGGACTGGCAGAAGGGTGGCAAGATGTATCATGGAACTAACCTCGTGATGAACTACTTCGGTGCAACCCAGGAGTCGCTTCCATATCACGAAGGTAATATGGTGGCTGAAGGCATTGACGAGGCAACCGGTCTGCCCAACGAGGTGGAGGTGTCGAAGCAAGACTACTGGATGGCATACAACGACGTGACCGAGGCCGGAATCTACGACACCAGCTTCCTCAAGCTCCGCGACGTGACACTCACCTACAATCTGCCCAAGATTGGCAAATT
>CAMFSS010000087.1 GCA_945983195.1 uncultured Prevotellaceae bacterium
TTCTATTTGTTATTGTGTGCCTTGAGCACCCAGGGCATTGGCGTGGTGTTCAAGCACGACTTCGACCGCCTGTTCGACTTCTTGAAGAAGTCGCCTATAAGTCCCGCAAAGGCAATCCCGACCGACACGCAAAAGACGGCAGAGCCTACACCGCCACTGAATGAAAACACAGAAAAGGAGGACTCGATATGAAGTGCCGTTTCCCTGCGATAAAGGAAGTGGCTGTAGCATTGGCCCTGCTATTCGCCAATGTTTCGGTTAGTGCTGCCGAGAGCGGATTGTCGATGGCAGAAGCCCCTGCTACCGACTCAATCGGAATTGCGTGCGATTCATTGAAAGTGGGAAAAGCCGCTATCGACCTCGACAACGACGGCATCGACGACCGTCAGAACGATATAGACAAGCGCATAGCCGACAGCCTGCGGCGAACCGACAAGAACTACTGGAAAAGGCAGCTTCTCAGGGGGAAACTCGACCTAAAGGACAAGTCGATTATATATCCCAAATTCGTCAAAGTGTGCGTCGACTTCTACAACTGGGCCGACCGGACTTTCAACAGCTACGACCCCGAATACGTTGTAGGAACAGGAAAGCGGTGGAAACTGATGGCTAAAACCGACAATTGGATTGACAACTACGACCTGCACTTCCCCAAAAGCACTCCGGTGCGCATCATGTCGAATGTATGCAACAACGCAGGAGCATATATAGCGTATATGGCTGTCAGCGTGGGATATATGTTCGATGTCGACAATGTGTTTGGCAACAAGCCCATCACGCACAAAAAGTGGGACTTCAATTTCAGTTGTGCCTTAATAAGTGCCGACCTATACTATGCAAGCAACACCGGCTCCACACAGATTCGCCGATTCGGCGACTATAAGGAAGGAAAGTGGATCAACCACCCCCTCAACGACATGAGGCTCGAAAGCTATGGTGCTGATATCTACTACTTCTTCAACCACAAACGATATTCCCAGGGTGCTGCCTACAACTTCTCCAAAATCCAGAAGCGCAGTGCAGGCTCACTCATTGCAGGAGTGACCATTTCATCACAAGACGTGTCGCTCGACTTCTCCAACCTGCCCAATTCAATGATTGCCGTTCTTCCCGAATATAGCAGCAACCTCAAATACCGGTTCCGCTACTACGACTACTGTTTCCTCATAGGCTACGGATTCAATTGTGTAATCGACAACCACTGGCTTTTCAATATCACCGCACTACCCTCCCTCGGATTCAAGCATTGCCTTGATGTGTCGGAAGAGGGTGAGAACAATATCTTCTCTGCCAACATTAAGGCTAAAATGTCCTTTGTCTACAATCACAAGCAGCTATTTGCCGGTATGCTCACCAAAATGGATATGCACTGGTACTCCAGCCGCCGCTACAACTTCTTCAATTCCCTCGAATACGTAAACTTCGTAGCCGGCTTCCGCTTCTAATCCCCCACATTATGCACAAAAAAATAGTCACTCTGCACACTAATCAGCAAAACAGTCTGATTACAGAATTTGTGGCGGAAATTGGGCGGAAATTGGGAAAAAAGATGTAACTTCGCAGTGAAATTATGCGGCGGTGGATGAGCGTGCTCGTCCACAGCGTTTTTTTGCAAAATAACGACTTTTTTCTATGAGCGTGATAATACTTGGTATTGAGTCGTCGTGCGATGACACCTCGGCGGCTGTGATTAAGGATGGCGTACTGATGAGCAATGTGATTGCAAGCCAAAAGGTGCACGAAGCCTACGGCGGCGTGGTGCCCGAGCTGGCTTCGCGTGCGCATCAGCAAAACATAGTGCCGGTGGTGTCGGAAGCCATCAGGCAGGCTGGAATCGAAAAGGGCGACATCAGCGCAATTGCGTTCACTCGCGGTCCGGGATTGCTCGGCTCGCTGCTTGTGGGCACATCATTTGCTAAAGGGCTTGCACTGGCTCTCGATGTTCCGCTGCTCGACGTTAACCATCTGCACGGTCATGTGCTGTCGCACTTTATCAAGGAGAGCCCCGACGGCGAAGTGCCTGAGTTCCCCTATCTCTGCCTGCTGATTTCAGGCGGAAATTCGCAGATTATCCGCGTTGATTCGCCATACAAGATGGAAGTGCTCGGACAGACAATCGACGATGCCGCCGGTGAGGCATTCGACAAGTGCGCCAAGGTGATGGGTCTACCCTATCCCGGCGGTCCCTACATCGACCGTCTTGCTGCCGAAGGCGACCCGAAGCGATTCCGTTTCAGCAAGCCACACATAGCCGGACTCGACTACAGCTTCAGCGGACTGAAAACGTCGTTCCTCTACACTCTGCGCGACGCTAAGGTCGAAAATCCTAACTTCATCGAGGAAAACAAGGCCGACCTTGCCGCTTCGCTGCAAAAGACAATCATCGACATTCTGATGGACAAGTTCTCGAAAGCCGTGAAGATAACCGGCATTAAGACTATAGCCATCGGAGGCGGTGTGTCGGCAAATTCGGGCGTGCGCGATGCCGTACAGCACTATGCCGACTGCCACCACCTCAAGGCTTTCATTCCAAAGCGTCTTTTTACCACCGACAATGCAGCTATGGTGGCTGTAGCAGGCTATTTCAAGTATCTCAACAAGGATTTCTGCGACATTTCGCTGCCGCCATTCGCCCGCGTGACGGTGTGAACGTGCCGGCACACAACATTATTTCTGAATTATGGAAGTTTCAATAATCGCTATCGGCGATGAACTGCTTATAGGTCAAGTGACCGATACAAACTCGGGCTGGATTGCCCGACACCTCAATCCGCTCGGCTGGAGCGTGAAAAGCGTGCGTGTGATTGGCGACGACAGTGAGGAGATTTTCCGCGCTATCGACGCTGCATTTGCACAGACCGACATCGTTCTGACAACCGGCGGACTCGGTCCTACAAAGGACGACATCACAAAGCCCACTCTTTGCCGCTATTTCGGCGGAGAACTGATTCACAGCCCCGAAGTGGAGCAAAACGTGCTCGAAGTGCTTGAGAAGCGGAACCTGAAAATCAACACGCTCACCGCAGCACAGGCCATGGTGCCTTCAAGCTGCCGCGTGATTCAGAACCGCGTAGGCACGGCACCCATCATGTGGTTTGAAAAGAATGGTAAAGTGCTTGTGTCTATGCCGGGTGTTCCATTCGAGACCGAGCAGATGATGGAGCGAGAGGTGATTCCTCAGCTTCTGAAGCGTTTTGCATCCGACGAACACATCGAGCACCGCACATTTGTGGTAATTGACTACATGGAGTCGCGGCTCGCCATGACGCTCGACGAATTTGAGCGACAGATTCCCGATTACATTCATCTTGCCTATCTGCCAAAGCCCGGAGTAATACGCTTGCGCCTCACCGGAAAGCATCGCGACGCTGCCACACTCTGTGCCGAAATGGACCGGCTGTCGGCAATGCTGAAAGAGATTCTCGGCAGCTCTATTGTGGCTTGTGAGGACAAGACTCTCGCAGCCATTGCAGGCGATATGCTGCGCGAACGCGGACTCACGCTTGCCACTGCCGAAAGCTGCACAGGCGGCAATGTGGCGCACGCCATCACTGCAATAGCAGGCAGCAGCAACTATTTCTCAGGAAGTGTGGTCGCATATAGCAACGCCGTGAAGCATGAGGTGCTTGCTGTGAAAAAGGAAGTGCTCGCTGAGCACGGAGCAGTAAGCGAACCCACGGTGAAAGCCATGTGTGAGGG
Source organism: uncultured Prevotellaceae bacterium (assembly GCA_945983195.1). Taxonomy (GTDB): domain Bacteria; phylum Bacteroidota; class Bacteroidia; order Bacteroidales; family Muribaculaceae; genus CALZFJ01. Next base: position 3,700 of record CAMFSS010000087.1, read on the forward strand.
CGTTTCATACCTGATGAATACCGATTGTGCCATTGCCACATCGGGAATCGCAGGCCCAGGTGGAGGCACTCCAGAGAAGCCCGTAGGCACTGTGTGGACTGCCGTAAAATGCGGCGACCATGTGGAATGTGAGTGCTACCACTTGCCGGGTACACGCGACCGCGTAATCGACCGCGCCACCAACAATGTGCTGTGCCACCTCATCAAGATGCTGCGTCAGTGCGACTTGAAGTAGGCGCAAGCTTCGTGCTTCACTCTGGGCGCGAGTATGAATACCGCAAGCATATTGGGAATCGCCATGAGCACAAAGGCAAAGTCGATGATGCTCACAGCCACGCCGAGCGACACCACACTCGATGCCACGATTGTAGCCACATAGAAGTAGCGGTACTTCTGCGCGTGCTGCGGTCCGAAAAGGTAGCTTGTCGACATTGTGCCATACCATGAGTAGGAGAACATAGTGGAAAAGGCAAATATTGTCACAACAAACTCCAGGAGGTATTTCCCGGCGTAGGGAATCAGCGAATCAAATGAATTGAGGGCAATTGACAGCCCCTGCACACCTTCCACCCTATACATTCCTGCCATTATCATGGGTATTGCCGACAGCGTGCACACCAGACCCGAATCTATCACAGGCCCGAGCATCGCCACCAGACCTTCGCGCACAGGCTCGGCATTCATCGAGGCTCCGTGCATCATTCCGGCAGTGCCCACACCGGCCTCATTGACAAACATTGCACGTCGTGCCCCGGTCATGGCAACTCCCGCCATAGCTCCAAATCCGGCTTCCCAGCAGAAAGCTCCATTGATGATGTCGGCAAACACGCCAGGCATTCGGTCGGCATAAACAATCATTACACCAAACACCATCACGAAGTAGAACCCCACCATGAAAGGCACTATGCGCGTAGCCACCTGCGCAATGCGCTTCAGTCCTCCGAAAATCACGCACGACACAATGGCTCCAATCGCTATTCCCACAATAAGGCGTGTAGTAAAACCCGTTGATATTCCAAGCGGAGCAATGCACACCTGGCACAGAGAGTCGGTAAGCTGGTTGGCCTGCATCAGCACAAGGCAGCCCACAAGCGTTGCTGCACTGAACATAATGGCAAGCGGCTTCATCTTGGGCGAAATGCCGTTGACAAGCACATGCATCGGACCGCCCTGCGCCACGCCGTTGCCGTCCTTGCCCTTATACATAATTGCAAGCGTACCCTCGAAGAATTTCGTAGCCATACCGAGAATCGCACTCACCCACATCCAGAAAATCGCGCCCGGTCCGCCCACACACAGCGCAATTGCCACACCAGCAATGTTGCCCATGCCCACAGTAGAACTGATTGTTGTCATCAGAGCCTGAAATGAGCTGACACTGCCCTCACCGCAATGCTTCACATGCAGCGAGTCGAAAGCCATGCGCAACTTGCGCAGCGGCAATGCGCCTGAATAGACAAACAGGAACAATCCACCTCCAATCAGGAGAATAAAAAGAGGATAACCGCACACAATGTCGGTGACGTGCTGAATCCAGTATTCAATATCCATAAAAAATAATTGTGTTTATAAACCAAAAAATCCCCATATCAGGAATCACAGCTGCAAAGTTACTGAAAATCCCCGAAAATCCACCCCATTCCCGACAAAAAAGCCGCAACCACATTCCGCCAATATTTGCTTCGAGTCGCTTCAGCGGTGTAATGTCAGAGAGTATCTATCTTATCCATAATTGCAGTTTTGAACGTTCAAAGGTACACTATATGAACCTTTGAACGTATTTTTTGAGCAAAGACCTTGATTTTATTAACTATATTTAACTTTAGCCACAATATTAGAATGGATAACCGATGGCAAAGTGGAGGCAGAGCGAGTTCTTGAACGCCGTCATATTGTAGTATCCCTTTTTCGAGGTTTCATAAGGATAGTGTATGCCTATTCCAAGGTCGGCACGCACCACTATGAAGCCGGCATCGTAGCGCAGTCCGGTGCCGGTGCCGAGCGCAAGGTCGCGGAAGAAGTGCTTCATCGTAAGTTTTGCCCCGGGGCGGTATTGGTCTTTCTCAAGTATACACACATTTCCTGCATCTACGAAAAGTGCACCTTTAAGTTGCCCGAAAATCGGGAATCGGTATTCAAGGTTCATTTCAAGCTTGAATGTACCCGACTGGTCGAAAAATTCAAAGTAGCGGTTATCCTCGTGGTAGCTGCCCGGACCTATTGAACGTGCCGTGAACGCACGCAGCGAGTTGGAGCCACCCACATAGAATTGCTCGACAAACGGCACCTGGGCTGAGTTGCCATAGGCATGAGCCACTCCGAGGAATGTGCGCCCCACAAGCCAATGCCCGTGCATGAACTGGTAGGAATAAATGAGCTGCGTCGAGGCCTTCACAAACTGTGAAATCGGAGTGCCCATGAACACCTTCGAGTCTGTTCCACTATTCTTCCCGGTGAGCGACCAAATGCCGCATATCACATTTCCCGACTCTGCCACCGTGAAATTCCAGTTGATGGCATTGTTGCTGTCGAATTGGCGGTCGTAGGTGTAGGAGTAGGTCATCATCGGCAGCAGCTTGTCATCGAAACTGCTGGCTATCACCGGATTGTCCAATGCCATATCTTCAAATGCCGTGCTGGTGTCGAGAAGTTTCGAATATTTAAGCATAAGTGGCGAGAACTCATTGAGCGAGTATCGGTTGGCGTGCCATTCCCACTTCATTCCGATGCTCGCATCAAGCATCTTGAAGTATCGCGGGCGGTTGATGAGGCTTCCGCTAAGCGATATGTTGGTGCGGTTGATATAGCGCCGCGAGCGGTCGACGAAGCTCGGAGCAAGCAGGCGCGGAAACATCAGGTTCACATTAGCACCCACCTCGTATGAGTTGAGCTTGTTGCCCACATTCTTACCCGTCTGCCACTCGTAGGCAAACTTCAGCTCAGAAGTGAGCTGTTCGCCACCGCCAAACAGGTTCTTGTTGGTAATTCCAAACACAGCCGATGGCCCGATATAGCTATTCGACTTCGATGCCGCCTGTATCTCAAATTTGGCCTCAATCGGTAGGTCGAGCCTGCAATCCACAGTCACATCGAGCGTATCTCTACTCACCGAGTCGATGGGTGTGGTGCTGATGTCGACGCTGCTGAATATGCCGAGGCGCGACAGATTGCTCTGAGTCCGCTCCACTGAGCGCACCGAGAACACGCGTCCGCTACGCATTGAGATTGCCGATGATATTGTATTCGGTCGCACACGCACCGGATTATGCTTCACAAGCGTGCATCGCTGCGTCTCTACGGTATCGGGCACACCTACTCCCGAATAGTTGTGCACATTGGTAGTAATTGAGCCAATATAGTATTTCCGCAAAGCCTTCTCGGGTATGTTTTCAGCGAGTACGAGCTTCAGAGCCATCTGGCGGCCCGATTGCGTGGTGTCGGCAAGATACTCGATGTAGTCGGGCTTGAAGAAGTAGTAGCCATGATTGCGCACCATGTCGGTTATGCGGTTGCGCACCATGTCGAGCGAGTCGGTGCAGTAGCGGTTACCCGGCGTGAGATAGTCCTGCTTCTTTGCCATTGAGTCGATGTAACATTCAAGCTCGGTATCGGGGCGGAAAAACTCAATTGTGCTGAATGTGTAGGGCTGCGTGAGATCGACCCGATAGGTGATTGAAGCCTGGCGGTGGTCTTTGCTGTAATTCAGCTCGTATGTGGGAGTTGAACCGAAATAGCCATTATTGTTGAGCGCATCGCGCATCATTTCAAGGCGCAAATCTGGACGGACATCGCTTATAAGTACCGGCGTGCGGCCCAGTCGGTCGACAATCCAGCGTTTCAGCCCGGTCGATGTCGAATCGCCCCAATTGTAGAACCACAGTCCGAATTGCAATGGAGATCGCAGCCATGGCGATATGAGCGGACTGTTTGGCGCCACATCAACAGCCTCAGTGAGAACATCTTTTATGTCACCGTCAACCCTTTGGCTGTCGGCAGGAGTTATGTCTATATCCTCAACGCCTATATAGAGCACCTCATCGGGGGCAAGCCGCTTCGTCGTGGAGCAGCTCACAGCCAGAACACCTGCAATCAGCAGCATCAGTGCGATAATATGTGACTGTATTTTGTGCATAGTCATTCGTTTTTGGGGTTATCGGTTGTTGCGCCATTGCCACCGGGGCTGTCGGAGGCTGCATTCTCCACTTGTGGCTCCACTCCGGCATCTTTGTTGCGCTTCTTTGTCAAGCGTTTCAAGAATCGGAACATATAGCGCAAATCCGACAT
>CAMFSS010000088.1 GCA_945983195.1 uncultured Prevotellaceae bacterium
GACTCATAAATCTACCCTTAATCGTGTATTGGATGATAGTTGCGGATTTTAGGGTTTATTATATGGCTTAAGATAATAATTAGGTTTTTGAAATTAAAATGTAATTCTGTTTCTGAAAAGAGTTATGTATACATATGTATTTTATGGCTTTTTGCGTTAGGGGGACTATCGGTATATAATGTAATAATTATTGACGAGAAGAATATAATTTTACCCATAATTCTTGGGAGATGCTAACTGTATTCATTAAAAAAACGTTTATGTTAACAATAATAGTAAAAGTAATTGCTTTTATTATCGGTTTGACATGTGCTTGCTGCTCAAAGTGTGATAATAATAGCAGTCGTGTCGTGGATAACGAGATATCTATGTATTATGCCGATACATTAGACATAAGTACTGTTCTACCACAAAATGTAGATTCGCTTTGGTGTAACAACAAAAATGTTATATTAAGGGGAAAGCAATTATATTTAAAGAATCCTTTGTCGCTTGCTGTAAATGATTTTATGATTCCCATTTTTTTTATGACAGATAAAGAAGTAAAAAAATTTTATATCAAAATATATTGTTGGAAAGATAATGTATATCAACTACAAGAAACAACCGAAGAAAACTACTTAGTTGCAAAACTGAAAAAATCGTATTACAACCGTTTTAGGGACAAAATATCATTTTATAAAAAATTCAATACTCCAATTCTATTAACGAAAAACGGACAGACCTATTATGTTCAAAATGGGTTCTTAATGTCAAAGGATACACAAGGAAATTGCAAAAAAATATCGCAATTTATAATCGAGGATCCGATGTATAATCAAATGATTATTGCTAACTCTTTTGCAGCTATTAGGACAGGATATAAAATTTTTTTCAGCAAAGATTCTTTAAAAAGTTGGAATCAAATTTATGCAGGACCGAGACAAATAAAGGAGTCAATGTACTGGAATGAAAATGATTCATCATTACTTTTTTCACAATATACACCTGGCACAGTAAGAAACAGACACTATATTTTGAGATATAAATTTAAAACTAATTCAATAGATACTATTTACACATTCTACACTCTTGAAGAGCATGAAAAATATGGGAAAAAGCCTTGCGCACGACATATTCATACATTAACTATAGATCCTTACACTGGCTGGTTGTTTATGGGAACTGGTGATACAGACGAAGAATCATCAATCTATGTATCAAAAGATAGAGGCCAAAATTTTCATAGAATAGGTGGTGGAGCACAGGTTTGGAGGACGTTATCGTTTGTTTTTTCACCTGAATTCATTTTTTGGAATACAGATAGTGATGCTCCTCAATATCTGTCTCGTTTATCAAGAAAAGAACTTGATTCACATCCTATTGCTGAAGAAGTGCATATTGACAGATTTCCCATTTATAATAGTGCTTTATGGTGCACGCTAAATTCGGGAAATATGACTATTATGACAAAAAATGCCGAAGGAATATTTATTGATAATAAAAAACATATTTATGTAATTTTAGTTGATAATCTTGGATTCCCTATAGTATTCAATCTGTTTGCAGAAGACTCCCAAAGATGGTCATCACAATTATTCCCTATAGGAATTGATTGTATTGGAAATATGCAATTCTTTGATACCGATAAACAAATATATCGTACATTTCGCTTAATCAAAAATGGGAAACAATAATCGCGTATTATACATAGGTCAATTCGGCTTGCCTAATGATGCAGCGAGCATCAGGGTTTATAATAATGCAAAATTATTATCGGAGATAGGTTATGAAGTCTATTTTGCATGTTTGCAATCTTGCGTTAGCAATGCTGAGATAATTGAGTATGAGCCCAGCTTGAGATATCTGTTTATCCCAAAACAATACAACTTGACATTTCTCGGGAAGATAAGAGCTACACTGGATTTATTGATAGCGCAAGATAGGCTACGATGGATAAAAAAACTTATAAATGAAATATCGCCATCAATTGTCATCTTGTATAATGATTTGTTTTGCATATCATTGTTCCTCAATTGGTATTGCGGTAGGAAAGGCATAAAAATAGTATCAGATGTAACCGAATGGTACGAGAAAAGAAAAGTGAAGAAAAACATAGCCGATTACTTTGTCCCTTTCCTCACTGATAAGCGAATACGATTTGTTGATCCTAAAATTGGTAACATAATAGCGATAAGTCCCTATTTAACCGATTTCTACATAAGGAAAGGGTGTAATGTCCTTTCTATTCCACCTGTATTTGATTTGAGCGCTGAAATTGAGATTGCAAAGTATAATTATTACGATAGTCGCGTCATTAATTTCTTATATGCTGGCAGTCCTGGAGCAAAAGACCTTATTGAGCCTTTTGTGCGTGCATTGATGGAAATTAATAGTTCGGAGATAAAGATACGTTTAGATATTGTCGGTATTGACTATAATTTTTTTCTCAATTCATTCAGGCTGTCTTCCGAAGAATTGGAGCATTGTGGTGTGTTCGTTCATGGGCGAATTCCTCATGACCGGGTTTTTGAATATTTGAAAAAATCGGATTTTAGTGTACTATTGCGCAATAATCTGCGGTATGCCAAGGCTGGGTTCTCAACAAAATTTGCAGAGTGTATGTCGAATGGCGTAGCCATGTTTGCAAATAAAGTGGGAGGTGCTGAATCGTTAATAACGAATTATCGTGATGGAATTGTAATAAAGGAGTGCACTGTTAAGGATATAGTTTCAGAATTGCAGCTCATTCTTGAACTTTCAGATCATGACATATTGGCTATCAGGAAGGGAGCGCGGAAGAAAGCTCTTGAATTATTCAGCAGAGATACATATAAGCAGAAGATGCAGCAATTCATAACAAAAATATAGTTTATTTATGCCCAAGACGATACTATTTTTTGTCGACGACTATAGCGGAGGAGCTGGAAATGTTGTCCAAATTTTAGCAAATGAATTCCACAAGTTGGGAGAAATACCTGTTATAGCGATTCTAAATCCTCACACTAAAAAATATAAATTAAATGAGGGCATTGCTACAATAGAATACATGATGTCGAAGAATACGTCGAAAAACAAATTGGTTTTTCTTTGGCGTAATCTATCCACAGTAAGAAAAATTGTGAAAGAGGTGAATCCTGACGTGATAGTGTCTTTTATAGACAATATTAATACTAATGTTTGCCTATCATTGTTTTTCAAAAAAAGAATACCAATTATTGTGAGTGAACGGAGCAATCCTATTGCAATCCAGCCGTATGGACTTTATCGGCATCTTCGACCTTTAGCATACAGGCGTGCAAATGTCATAACTGTGCAATGCGAATATTTCAAAAACTTTATGCCCAATTTGAAGCATAAAATGGTCGTAACGCCAAACCCCGTTGTAAAGCCGGCTGTAACAAAAGAGAGTTATTTGCTTGGGGATAAAGTCAAATTTGTGACATGTGCCAGATTGTCGACAATAAAGCAATTAGATAAGATGATAGAAGCCTTTAATCTTATCCATCGGCAGATTCCTAATAGCCAACTCACTATTTTTGGCGAAGGCCCAGAACGTCATAGGTTAGTTTTGCTAATTGAGCAACTTTCATTGAATGATTCTGTTTTTTTACCGGGTGCTACAAAAAATGTTTTTAATGAACTGGCTAACTCAGATATCTATTTGATGACTTCTAAGCAAGAGGGTTTCCCTAATGCTTTGTGTGAAGCCATGTCTGTTGGTTTGCCTGTAGTTGCTTTTGAGTGCCATCCTGGGCTAAGGGATATTGTTGAATGCGGCAAGAATGGTTACTTGGTCTCTCCAGATAATATAAATGAATTTGCCCAATGCACTATAATGTTGTTATCAGATGAAACTTTAAGGAAAAGAATTGGGCAAAATGCAAAAAAAATTGTTACTAAGTTCAGCATAAAAAATGTATCAATTATTTGGGATAATTTATTCAAACATTTCTTCAACCAATGAAAGTATTATTATTTACCGACAACCTTGGCGCTGGAGGGGCGCAAAGACAATTGGTAGGTTTGACTGTTTTATTAAAAAATAGGGGATACACAGTAAAAATTTGCTGTTATCAACAGATTAATTTTTTTGAACAATTCTTGAAAGATAATGGTGTTGAACAATGTGTAGTCCCTAATTCTCAAAACACTAAATTGAGAATACCCGTTATGGCAAGATTTTTCAGCAAAGAGAAACCTGATTATGTTATTGCCTATCAAGAAACTCCCTCAATTGTAGCATGTGTATGTAAAATGCTCGGGTGCAAATATAAACTGATTGTATCTGAACGAACTACCACGCAAGTTATTCATACACGAGATAAAATTAGATTCAGGCTGTATAGATTTGCAGATTACATTGTTCCAAACTCTTTTACACAAGGTGAATTTATAGCCCAAAATTATAGTACATTAAAACAATGTACTCATGTCATTCCAAATTTTGTGGATTTGACAAAATTTCAACCCAAGTATCATTTAAGGGGGGAAGTGCCAAAAATAATGGTAGCAGCCTCTATAGTAGAACATAAAAACACGCTTAATTTGATTAAAGCGGGTGCTATTCTCAAAAATGAAGGCTTTTCCTTTATGATCAATAGGTAAGGTGATCTGTACAGTTTTACTACAAGTCAGAAAAAATACTTAGAAAGATGTGAGCAAATAATACACGACCTTAATGTAGATGATTGTGTTAATTTATTTCCAAAAACTACAAGAATTTCTGAAATTTATAGAGAAGCTGATTATTTCTGTTTACCATCATTCTACGAAGGTACCCCAAATGTTATTTGTGAGGCAATGGCATCAGGTTGTCCAATAATTTGCAGTGATGTGTGTGATAATTCACGATATGTAATAGAGAGCAAAAATGGATTCTTATTTAATCCACATATTCCTGAGAATATAGCCAGTAAAATACTTAAAGCATTGAACCTCTCCAATGACCATTATCAATCTTATTGTTATAACAGTCGTAAAATTGCTGAAACTATGTTCTCGGAAGAAAAATTTGTTGATAAATATATTGATCTCTTGACCTAATAAATTGATAATTTCAACAGTTTCAAAACATGAATGTAAGGGTTTTACTTGTAGCACCATACGGTGGGGTTCCTGGTGGAATATCCAGGTGGACAAGCCACATTGTCGACTATTATAAGAAACATGGGCACAATGATTGTCGTCTGGGGCTTGTAGCCATGGGCAGGAGCACGTTTGTGAATATCAATATGCCCGTGTGGCGTCGTCTATGGAGCGCATGGATCGACTATAGGGCGATATTCAGAAATCTCAATGCCGAAATTGGCAAGGGACAATATGATGTGATGCATCTCACGTCGAGCGGGTCGTTGAGCCTTTTCAAGGATATCGCTATGCTCAAAATGGCACGACGGAAGGGCTTGAAGTGTGTTATTCACTTTCACTTTGGCAGAATTCCTGAATTAGCCAAGCAGAATAATTGGGAATGGAAGCTGCTGAAAAGAGTGGTAAACCTGTCGGACAGGGCAATAGTGATTGACCGGGCATCGTACGACGTTTTAGTATCCTCAGGCTTACAGGGCATTGAGCTGCTTGACAATCCTATAGCGCCCCAAGTGGTAAAGGTAGTCGGTGAGAATCATGACGTTACGCGCGAGGATAGAGTTGTGCTGTTTACCGGTCATGTGGTGAGGACGAAAGGCGTTTTCGAGCTGTTGAGGGCATGTGCTTCAATCGAAGGTGTGCAATTGAAATTAGTAGGACACATTACGCCTGAGATGCGAGAAGAGAGTGAGCGTGAAGTCGGTGCAGATGCTTCGTGGTATAAGGCTTACGGTGAAATGCCTTATACTGATGTGATAAAGGAGATGCAAAAGTGCGACATTTTTGTGCTGCCCACCTATACCGAAGGATTTCCCAACGTGATACTTGAGTCGATGGCGGCAGGCTGTGCAATCATATCAACGCCAGTAGGTGCCATTCCACAGATGCTTGAGGACGATGGGGATGGCAAGTATGGTTTGCTTGTTGAGCCTCGTAACGTGCAGCAACTTCATGATGCCATCGAGCATCTGCTCAATGACGAGGCTCTGAAGCAAGAAATGCGCCAGAATGTGCAGCGCCGCGTGAATGAGCGATACAATATTGATGTAGTATGGTCGAAAATGCTAAAAATATGGAAAAGTTGCGTAGGCTGATAAAAAATAACCGTTTCGTGCGTGGTTTCTATATGCTTGTCAGAATGAGTTTTGGCGTTTCGCGCCATAAATTCGGACGTTGCGCTGATGGGGTGATACTTACCCCCCCCATTTTTATTGGAAATGCCAAGAATGTTTTTTTGTATGATAGATGCAACTTGGCAAGCTATAGCTGGATTTCGGCAACTAATGCCCGATTCATCTGCAAAGGTCATTGCGCAATAGCTGAGGGGCTGACCGTACACACAGGGAACCATGCAAGAATCGTTGGGCAATTTGTAAGCGACATAAATGAGCTGAACAAGCCTAAAGGATATGATGAGGATGTAATAGTAGAGGAAGATGTGTGGATAGGGTGCAATGTGACGCTACTGAGCGGTGTCACGATAGGGCGAGGTGCTACGGTCGCTGCAGGAGCAGTTGTGTCAAAATCGATGCCTCCCTATTGCATCTGTGGTGGAGTCCCTGCCAAGTTCATCAAATTCTACTGGACTATCGACCAAATCCTTGAGCATGAGGCAAAACTGTATCCAGAGGCTGAACGCTATTCCCGCGAGCAGTTGGAAGAAATATTTGAGAAATATAAATAGATGAAAATACTGATTGTTTCACAATACTACTGGCCGGAGCAGTTTCAGATTAATGAAATTGCGCCGGAACTGGTGAGGCGCGGGCATGAGGTGAATGTGCTATGCGGTGTGCCGAATTATCCCAAGGGCGTTGTCTTTGATGGGTATGAAACGGCTGAGAAGCGCACGGTGAAGGCTGATGAGTACTATGTCGGCACCGGTGTTCGCATCTTATATACCGATCAGATACCTCGTGGCAAGAATCCACTTCAACTTGCTCTCAATTACTGGAGCTTTGCTCGCAATGGATGCAAGACTGTTTCGAGGCTTAACTCCGACTTTGATGTGGTGCTTGGCTATCAGCTTAGCCCTATCACAAGCATGTATCCTGCTGTTGAATACAAGCGTCGGCACGGTACGCCATTGATTCTCTATACACTGGATATTTGGCCAGTTTCGGCGGAGGCTATGCTTCGGAGCAAGCGGAATCCGCTTTATTCTGTTGTGAGGCGAATTAGCAAGAAAATCTATGGCGCTGCCGACCGAATACTTGTTACGAGCCGTCCGTTTATCGACTACCTTCACAGCGAAAATTCAGTTTCCCTTGAAAAAATGGGTTATCTGCCGCAACATGCGGGCACTGAGATGCTTGATGCTGACCTCGGCGCTGATGACAATGGCATAGCCGACTTTATGTTTGCCGGCAATCTTGGCAAGGGGCAGCGGATTGATGTGATTGTCAATGCTGCAAAGGTGCTTGGTGCAAGACGCGACTATCATATTCATATTGTCGGCGACGGACGTATGCGTAGTGTCCTTGAGAAAATGGTAGCAGAAGCCGGATTAAGCGAAAATTTCACTTTCTATGGCAATCAGCAGCGCAGCGATATGCCGCGTTTCTACAAAATGGCTGATGCGCTGCTAATTACGCTTCGTGGCAATAATGAGGTTGGCAGCACTATGCCTGGAAAGCTGCAAATGTATATGACCACCGGGAAACCGGTATTTGGCGCCATCAATGGAGCCGCCAACGAGGTGATTCGTGAGTCGGGGTGCGGAAATTGCACAGTTGCCGGCGACTCAAAAGGTCTTGCCGGAATTATGCGCTCTTTCATAGAGCAGCCTGACAAGTATAGTGAATGTGGAATTAATGCCCGTGTGTTTTTCAGGGAGCACTTCACACTCAAGACGTACCTCGACGGTCAGGAAGCGGAGGTGAATGCATTAGC
>CAMFSS010000089.1 GCA_945983195.1 uncultured Prevotellaceae bacterium
GCTCAAGTATGCCCACGACCGCCACGTGCTGTCGATAGGGCGAGTGCAGACACCGACATTGGCACTTATAGTGGCACGGCAGAAGGAGATAGCCAATTTCGTGCCCGAGGACTATTGGGAGATAAAGACCCTCTACCGCACTGTCACATTCAATTCCACCAAAGGACGCTACAAGAATGAGGCAGAAGCTGCCGAAGTGATTGCGCGAATGGGGGAATTTCCGCTCACCGTGAAGTCGGTGACGACGAAAAAAGGCAAGGAGCAGCCGCCGAGGCTGTTCGACCTCACGTCGCTTCAGGTGGAGTGCAACCGCCGCCTGGGCTATTCGGCAGAGGAGACGCTCCGCTACATACAGTCGCTCTACGAGAAGAAGGTGACAACCTATCCGCGTGTCGACACCACATATCTGAGTGAGGATATCTATCCGAAGATTCCGGGAATTATGCAGGCAATGGAGCCATACGCCGAACTCACGGCGCGTGTGCTTGGCGGCAAGATACCCAAGACGAAGAAAGTGTTCGACAATTCGAAGGTTACCGACCACCATGCCATCATACCAACCAATGTGAAGCCGCAGACTGTGCCGCTGTCGCAGGAGGAGAAGGGTGTGTAGGACATGATTGCACGCCGGTTCATAGCCGCTTTCTATCCCGACTGCGAGTTTTCGCAAACCACAGTCATGGCTGATGTGAACGGTGTGGAATTTAAGGCTACCGGCAAGCAGATACTCTACAACGGCTGGCGCGACGTGTATGCCAAGGACAAGACGGCTGTGGCTGAAACCACTAATGCCGACGGCGATGCCGACAACGGCAATATGCCACAGATGGTGGAGGGGGAATCGGGTCCGCATGAGCCGTCGCTGCTAAAGAAAGCCACACAGCCACCCAAGCCATACACTGAGGGTACACTGCTGCGTGCAATGGAAACCGCAGGCAGGCTCGTTGAGGAGGAGGAGCTGCGCGAGGCGATGAAGGAGAACGGAATAGGTCGTCCTTCCACCCGTGCCGCCATCATCGAAACCCTTTTCAAGCGCCGCTACATACGCAAGGAGCGCAAGAATCTTGTTGCTACCACGGCAGGAATTGCGCTTATCGACACAATTAAGGAGGAGCTGCTGAAATCGGCAAAGCTCACAGGTCTGTGGGAGAAGAAGCTGCGAAAGATTGAGCGTAGGGAGTATGACCCGGCACAGTTTATCGACGAGCTGAAGACGCTTATTAATGAGATTGTCATAAATGTGCTGAAGGACAACACCTCAAGCGGCATTGTGATTGAAGAGGAGGAGAAAGCCAAGCCTAAAGGCAAGGCTAAAGACCCTGATGCACCAAAGACACCGCGTAAGCCACGCGCCAAGGCCGTGCCTGTGACCTCGGTGGAGCAGATAAAGTGTCCGCTGTGCAAGAAGGGGCATCTGCTGCGAGGACGCACCGCCTATGGTTGTAGCGAGTTCCGCTCCGGGTGCAAGTTTCTGCTTCCGTTCAGTGAGTGTCCTGCCGACATCGAACCGGCAGAATTGGCTAAATTGGTGAAAAAGACAGCAAAACAGTAATATAAACTTGATGAAATATGGCTAAAGATGAGATTTTTCCGCTTGTGAATGAGCAGGGTGAAGTGGTGGGCAAAGCCACTCGCCGCGAGTGCCACTCAGGAAGCAAACTGCTGCATCCGGTGGTGCATCTGCATGTGCGCGATGCCGAAGGGAGGCTCTATTTGCAGAAACGCTCGATGATAAAGGACATTCAGCCCGGGAAATGGGATACTGCAGTGGGCGGACACATTGACTTCGGCGAGGGCGTGGAGGAGGCTCTGATGCGAGAGGCACGCGAGGAGCTTGGATTGACCCGCTTCGTTCCAGAGAAGCTTTTCAGCTATGTGCATGAAAGCGAGATTGAGCGTGAGCTGGTGAATGCCTTCACAGCCATAGTGGATGCCGGAGATATAGAGATTGACCCGGTTGAAATTGATGAAGGTCGCTTCTGGACGCTCGATGAGATTGATGCCAATCTGGGCAAGGGGGTGTTTACTCCCAACTTTGAAGGTGAATACAAGCGGTTGCGTGCACTATGGGGCTGACAGCGCAATATATAGTGGTAGGTGCCATCATCGCAGTGGTGGCAGTGCTTATTGTGGTGAGGGCAGTGAATTTGCGTAAAAATGCCGGTGCGTGCACAAATTGCTCATTGCGAGGCCGTTGTGGCAGCAAACCGCCCCGAAAGCGCGAAAAATGTTGCGAAGAGGCAAAAAATTCGGCTGAATAGCTTGCACAATTCAGAAATTAGCCTTAACTTTGCAAAGCAAAAGAGAACAAAAGGTTCCTTGGATGAGTGGCTTAGTCAACGGTCTGCAAAACCGTGTACGGCGGTTCGATTCCGCCAGGGACCTCAAAATGAAGCAGGAGTATCAACACAATTGATGCTCCTGCTTCATTTTGTCTGTATTCTGAAATCTCAGAAGTGCTGCAATGACCCGCTACGGGTGCTCGACAGGTGCTGAAAGAAGAGGGTGCTGTGTGCTGAGGGCGGTGGTAATTTTGTATTTTTAGAAGGGTAAAATCGTTTATACACAGCAACTTGAAATGACTTTCTGAACAAAATTACACATAATTGAAACATAAATACCCTTATATTGAGGCGTGGGAAAAGTAATTTTGCACAAATAAAAAGAGAATACTGGAATTCCGCATATTTCCACAAAATGACAAGATTTTCTAACCAAATTAATAATTAATTACATCATTCATTTTTACTAAAAAACATTTTATCAAGAGAAATTTTTTATTTGCATTAGCAGCAACAGTGCTTGCAGGCGGACAGTGTGCAATTGCAGCTGAATCGCCCTATCAGGGTAGTGACGTTGGCGTTGAAGGATTTGAAGGCGGCACTTACTATCTCTACAACGTGTCGACCGGATCATGGCTCCAGGAGAACAACCACAACCCGGCTTATTGGCTCACACATGCCGAGATTGGCAATGTGGGTCTTGATTTCGGCCTTATCGTTACGGATGAAGCTCTCAAGTTCCAAATCGACCCGAAATTTGGCAACAACCACTCATTAGTTATTGACGGACTTTGGATGGACACCAATCGCCCCATTACAATCTGGACTGCAACACCTGTGGAGGGTGCTGACGGATATGTCTACACACTTACAAGTGTCAACGGTGACAAACAGTACACACTCGGCATCGGCGAAGACGGCAACATCAGCGACGTGGCAACCGACGGCACAGAGTGGCAATTCGTGAGCGCAGAAGAGCGTCTTGCTGTTCTTAAGGCTGAAGCCGATGCAGAGAATCCCGTGAATGCCACATGGCTTGTACCGGCAGCTACTTTCAATCACCCTGTCAATGAGCGCGTGAGTGCATGGGAGAAGTCGCGCAACGACTGCTGCGGCTTTGGCGGTAACAATGGTGACATCAAATACAACTTCGTATTTGAGGCATGGGCACTCGGCAACTTCACTATTCAGCAGACAGCCGAAGTTCCTAACGGAAACTACCGCATATCGGCTCAGGGCTTCTATAGCTAGGTTGATGCTGCCGCAATAGCTGCTCAGGGCGAAAGCCTCTACAACCAGTATATCGAGGGTACTTTGGCAAACTGTGCCACATTCTTTGCAGGCGACAAGACGGCTGAGATTCCTTCGATTTTTGCAGAGGCACAAGATGAGGCAGTTGCCACTGAGTTTGGTCTTGCTCTCGGCAATGGCAAATATATTCCACAGAACATTTGGCAATTCAGCAAGGCTGTTATGGACGGCTACTACAAGATTGCCGAGCCGCTTGAGGTGAAGGTAACCGATGGCAAGCTCAACCTTGGAGCCAAAGTCGTTGACGCACCCGGAGCAGCTTGGTTTGCAATCGACCAAATCAGCATAGAGTATCTTGGTGATGAGTCGACCGGCGTGGAGGAGAATGTTGCAGCACCAGCAGCAGTGAAGGGCGACGGCAAAATCTACAACATCATGGGTGTTGAGGTGAAGAATATGGACCAGCACGGTATCTATATCGTCGACGGACAGAAGATTCTTAAATAATTCATTATGAGTAGAGGCAGGCGTGTTGCGTCATGGCCTGCCGCACACAAACCGTAATTTATTGTATGGAAAATGCAGCGAGGCAGTGCCCACAAGCACTGCCTCGCTTGTGCTTGAAATAATGATAAAAAATATGCCTCAACGTCCAATAATAGGCAATTTACACAAAAAAAACACACGAATTAAACCAAATCACACGACATAAGAATGGCTTTAAGCTAAATTTGCATCGTTAGAAAACGTATATAGGGACAACCATAAGTACGCAATTATTACATCTGAAAAGCTAAAACTATAACAAACTAAAAACTTTTTTATCATGAGAAAATGTTTATTAGCAATTGCTGCCATTCTTATGGCCGGCGGACAATGGGCTTCGGCTCTTGAGTCGCCTTATGTGGGAAGTGATGTTAGCGGTGACGACTTCGCCGGCGAAAACAAGGGCGTAATACCCGTGAAAATCAATCCGGCGGGACTATCGCTCGACAGCATCTATTTTCTCGCTTTCCGCATCGACTCATTCGATGCCGAGTACCCCAATACCTATACACTCGAAAAGACGAGCTATTCCACCTACCACAATTTCCTTCTGCACTACCGCTACAAGAACAGCGAGGGCGAGTGGTGGAGCGATGACGAGTCGCTTGTGAGAGTATCGCTTGCCGGTGTGGTAAGCTCTTTGGGCAATGAGGACGTGACAGGGCAGATAGAGCTTGCCTCATCGGGCAGTCTCACAAAGTTTGCCTACACCACATCTACTTCAATCACCTTGCCGAAAGGGCGCAGCAAGCTGAAATTCTACATGGACAAGGCCTCCTACAACTTGCTTGAAATGAAATTCACCTACAAGCAGCCTTGAGGCAGAAATGAATAGGATGATTAATTAGTTGTGTGATTTGGATATGACATAAATATTTGATAAATTTACGGCTGATTTATGGCATATCCTTTTCGGTGTGTGATAAAAATGATTCTTTGTTGAAGGATTCTCCGACTACAGCACCTTCTCGAAGGCGTTCAAGAAGCTGATTGGCGTGGCTCCATCGTTCTACACCGCCGACAGCGGAGAGCATAGCGATGCAGAGGGTGGCAATGATGACAATGAATTATAAACCAAATACCAAAGCATTTATGACAACCAAACTATCAATGAAGCAATTATTAATGGCAGGCTTTGTGCTGCTCTGCTCTGCCGGAGCGGCAGCCCAGGTGCACACTATCACCGACGAGCACACGCAGAAGGCTCGCGAGATAGTGTCAAAGATGACTTTGCAAGAGAAAATCGACTACATCGGCGGTGACACCGACGGATTCACAATCAGAGCTATTCCACGCCTTGGCATACCGGCGGTGAAGATGGCCGATGGTCCGCAGGGAATGCGCAACGGTGTGCACAGCACCTATTATCCATGTGGCGTGCTGTCGGCAGCATCGTGGAACCGCGAGCTGGTGCGCAACGTTGGTCGCGGCATCGGTGCCGACTGCCGTTCCTACGGAGTGGGCATAATCCTTGCTCCCGGTGTGAACATCTATCGCGCTCCGATGTGCGGACGCAATTTCGAATATTTCGGTGAAGATCCGTATCTTGCTTCAGAGACGGCATTTGAGTATGTGCTCGGTGTGCAGGAGAAGGGAACTATTGCCACAATCAAGCACTTTGCCGCCAACAACCAGGAGTGGGACCGCCTCTTTGTCAGCTCCGACCTCGACGAGCGTACATTTGAGGAGATTTATTTCCCCACATTCCGCAAGGCAGTCACCAAAGCCGGTGTAGGCGCGGTGATGTGCAGCTACAACCTTGTGAATGGCGTGTACACAGCCGAAAACGAGTGGCTGCTCCGCACCAAGCTGCGCGATGAGTGGGGATTCAAGGGAATACTTATGAGCGACTGGGGTGCTACCGTCACTGCATTCAACAGTTGCATGAACGGACTCGACCTTGAGATGCCCGACGGCAAATTCATGAACCGCAAGAATCTGGAGCCGCTTGTGGCGAGTGGTGTGCTTCCGGAGAGCGTGATCGACGAGCACGTGGTGAACATTATGCGCACGCTCATATCCTTCGGACTGCTCGACAAGCCGCTTGAAGCAACGCATGAAGATGGCGTGGAGCTTCCCGACTCGCGCAAGGCAGCACTTGAAATGGCTCGCGAGGGAATCGTGATGCTGAAAAACGACAACGATGTGCTTCCGCTGAAAGGCTCGGTAGCTGTGTTCGGTCCCAATGCCGACCGCGTGGTGAAAGGCGGCGGCAGCGGTGAAGTTCACCCTGTGAATGCCGTGACACTGTGGGACGGCTTGAAGAAGGCGTGCAAGAAATCGACGCTGATTGCCGACGACACATGGCTGAAGGAAATCGTAGGCGACTTCCATGCCGAATATTTCGCCAACCGTAACCTCGAAGGCACACCCGTGGTGAAGCGCGAGGAGCGTGGTATCGACCATTACTGGGGCGAGGCTGCCGCTGCCGACGGATTGCCTGCCGACGGCTTCTCGGCACGCTGGACCACTACATTTATGTTCCGCAACGACACTGAAGTGCTCATTGAGGCGAGCGGCGACGACGGCTACCGCGTGATGCTCAACGACGAGGAGATTTTGTCTGATTGGACCAACCATGCCACTTCCACACGCTACAAACTGGTGAAATTAGAGGGCGGCAAGAAGTACACCCTGAAGATGGAATACTACGACAATCTGCGCGATGCTGTGGCAAAACTCAGCATGAAGAAGCTCAACACGGCAAAGCTGCACGAGATTCTCAAGAACTACGACACCCTGGTCGGGTCGCCCGGTTTCGACAAGAGCACAGAGAGTGAAGGCTTCGACCGCACTTTCAGCTTGGAGAAGATACAGCTTGACCTGCTCGACGAGGCTGTGAAGTCGGGCAAGAATGTGATTGTGGTGATCAACAGCGGCGGTGCCGTGGAGATGGCATCGTGGATCGACAAGGTGAAAGCTGTGATTATGGCGTGGTATCCCGGTGAGGAGGGTGGAACTGCACTTGCCGAGATTCTGACAGGCAAGATTTCGCCGAGCGGCAAACTGCCGATAACCATGGAGAAGCGCGTAGAGGACAATCCTTCGTTTGCAAGCTACTATGAGAACCAGATTACGAAGAAGCGTGTGATTTACACCGAAGGCATATTTACCGGCTATCGCGGCTACGACCGCAACGGAGTGGAGCCGCTGTTCCCATTCGGCTTCGGACTAAGCTACACTACATTTGCCTATGGCAACCTGAAGGTGGAGAAGACCGGTGCACACGAGTTGACGGTGAGCTTCGACGTGACCAACACCGGCAAGCGCGATGCTGCCGAGGTGGCACAGGTGTACGTGAGCGATGTGGAGTGCTCGGTGGCACGTCCGCTGAAGGAGCTAAAGGGCTACGACAAGGTGATGCTAAAGCGCGGAGAAACCAAGCGCGTGGAGATTAAGCTCGCCGACGATGCATTCAGCTACTACGATGTGAAGCAGCACCGTTTCGTGGTTGAACCCGGCGAATTCAAGATACAGGTGGGACCGAACTCGGCAACTTTGCCGCTGTCGGCAACAGTACGCCTTTAATTACAGACCATTATGGCACTTAATTATGACATAGTGA
Organism: uncultured Prevotellaceae bacterium; assembly: GCA_945983195.1. Lineage (GTDB taxonomy): Bacteria > Bacteroidota > Bacteroidia > Bacteroidales > Muribaculaceae > CALZFJ01. Next base: position 7,645 of record CAMFSS010000089.1, read on the forward strand.
AATTATCGCGTCATTCGCTTTAGTACATTGTAAGATGGGAGTATTCCCAGCTCACCGGCCTTGCTGAGATCGGCTACACCGCGGTCCTTGTTACCCATTCGGAGGTACATGAGGCCGCGGTTGTAGTATGCTTCGCCGAAATCGGGCTTCGCGGCAATAGCCTCGGAGAAGCAGGCGATAGCTTCGGTGTAGTTTTGAATGATAATGCAGGCATTGCCCTTGTTGAAAAGCGCGTAAACATTGCGTGGCGAAAGCTCAATCACTTTGTCGAGGTCGTTGATAATCTCGGTAATCACGTAGTTGGTC
>CAMFSS010000090.1 GCA_945983195.1 uncultured Prevotellaceae bacterium
CCCCTCGGCAAAAGCTGCGCTCTCGCGGATTATCTCAATCAAGGCTTACGAGAACAATGTAGTGGCAAAATCGGAACTGACCACGAAAGTGACCGAAGGCAATGAATCGGTGTATGTGACCGTGGAGGTAAGCTCGTCGATTGCACTGCTCCCCGAGGAGCCGATGCAGGTGCGCTTCGACTCGCCGCGCATAGGCTACTTCACCACCGACGTGCTCAGCTTCAGCGGCGTCGAGCGGCGTGTGGACAACCGCCACTACGTGCAACGCTGGCGTCTTGTGCCGAGCGACACCGCAGCCTACCTGAACGGACAGACAGTGGAGCCGGTGAAGCCAATAAAGTTCTATGTGGACAACCGCGCACCGCGCAAGTGGCGCAAATATCTGCTCCAGGGCATCACCGACTGGAATGTGGCATTCGAACGCATAGGATTCAAGAATGCCATCGTTGCCGAGGTGCTTCCCGACAGCGTGAGTGCCTACGACGATGACTTCAGCAACTCCACCCTCATGTATGCCGCAAGCACCAAAGCCAACGCTATGGGTCCCTCGACACTCGACCCACGCACCGGCGAAATTCTTGAAGCCGACATCATGTGGTGGCACAATGTGCTCTCCATGCTCCAGCAGTGGATAACGGTGCAGACGGGTGCGGTGAACCCCGCAGCACGCACAGCTACCCTACCCGACTCGCTGATGGGCGATGCCATACGATTCGTGATATGCCACGAGGTGGGACACTCGCTCGGACTGCGGCACAACATGATAGCCTCGGCAGCATTTGCAGTAGATTCGTTGCGCTCACGCACATTCACCGACCGCATGGGCTGCACATCGGCATCAATCATGGACTATGCACGCTACAACTACATAGCACAGCCCGGCGACGGCGTGACGAAACTCGCGCCGCACATCGGTCCGTATGACCTGCTTGCCATCGAGTATGGCTACCGCTGGTATGGCACCATGTCGCCCGAGGCTGAGCGCAAGCACCTCAATGCTCTGCTCAACGCCCACACCGGCACACTCTACCGCTACAGCGAGGCGCAATCGTCGCGCGACGCAATCGACCCACGCGCACTGAGCGAAGACCTTGGCGACGATGCCGTGAATGCCGCCACCTGTGGCATCAACAACCTGAAGATTGTGATGCAGAACATCATCAAGTGGACCACCACCGGCGAGGAGAACCAGACCTACGAGGAGGCTTCACGCCTGCACTATGCCGTAGTGAACCAATGGAACAACTATCTCTACCATGTGCTCGCCAACGTGGGCGGCATCTATCTGGAGAATACCACCGTGGGCGACGGCGTGGCAACATTCACCTTTGTGCCTCGCGAGAAGCAGCAGCGTGCAGTGAAGTTCCTAATCGACAACGTGTTCAGCTACCAGAAGTGGCTCTTCGGCAGCGACCTATACCGCTACACCTTCCTCAACAAGAGCACACCGCGCGGCATTGTGGAATATTCTCCCTCGCAAATCATGCGCAATGCGCAGGCATATCTATTCTACGATCTACTTGAGAACGACCGCCTGATGCGAATGCTCGAAAATGAGATGCACAACGGCAAAAAGGCATACACAGCAGTCGACCTGATGAACGACCTACACCGCGCAGTGTTTGCATCGACAATTGCCGGACGCGTGCCCGATGTAATCGACCGCAACACGCAGAAACTCTTTGTTGACGCACTCATCACCGCAGCCGCCTCAGTTGAGGGAATCAAAGTGAACAAGCGGCTACTCGACCCCGACGAGCACCTGTTCTGCTCATGTGGCGACGACCATGAACGCATGGGACGCCGCCGCGAACTCAGCTTCTACGGCTCGCAAATCAACCGCACCAGCGATGCAATCTCGGTGAAGCGCGGCGAACTGCTGCGAATCAAGGACCTGCTGAAGCAGCAACAATATATTGCCGACGAGGCAGCACGCTACCACTACAAAGACTTGATTATCAGAATCAACAACGCCTTAGAGATTGAAAAGTGAGCACCCTATTGGACTAATTAGTCCCATTAGTCCTATTAGACTAATGGGAAAATAAAAAAAACGAATTTCACATAACACAAAACGATAATAGATGAAACGATTTTTGAATATCATTTTGTTGGCATTGGTGGGGGTTATTCCAGCCCTTGCTGCCGACGTGGTGATTTCGGGTACGGTGATTTCAGCCGACGACAATGAGCCGCTAATCGGTGCAACCGTAGTGGTAACAGCCGACGAACTGAAACATGCAGGCAGCACAAAGAGCAACGTCAGCACACTCACCGACTTCGACGGAAACTTTACGCTTGCCGTTCCAGAAGGCGTGAAGTCGATGGAATGTCGCTACATAGGCTACATCACAGCCACCGTGAAGGTCGACAAGAACAAAGCCTCCGGCATAGAAGTGAAAATGACCTCGGCAGCCACCGAACTCAGCGAAGTACTAGTTACCGGCTACCACAAGATAGAAAAGCCCACGCTCACAACCTCGATTCAGACGGTGAGCGTCGATGACAATATGCTCGGAAGCGCAATGAACATCGACCAAGCCCTCGCCGGACAGGTGTCGGGACTTGCCTCCACCACCACATCGGGTGCACCGGGCGCGTCACCGAAAATCCGCATACGCGGAACATCATCGCTCAACGGCACACAGGAACCACTGTGCGTGCTCGCCCGCAAACCACATCCACCCACCGAAAACCCCACCAAGCACCACCTGAAAGACATCGACAACATCTACTCAACGGCAATTGCCGGAATAAACCCTGCCGACATAGAGAGCATCACCGTGCTCAAAGATGCCGCAGCCACAGCAATCTACGGTGCGCGTGCCGCCAATGGCGTGATAGTGATTACCACCAAGAGCGGAAAAGCAGGAAAGACAAAAGTGAATTTCTCCACACGCCTCACCATATCGCCCCGCCAGGGCATCGACCGCCTCAATCTTCTCAATTCGAACGAAAAAGTCGACCTGGAGCTTGCTCTGCTCGGCTCCGACTTCACCTACCGCCAGAACAAGGGTGAAGTGGCGCGCATCATCAATGCCGCCGGCGAACTTAACGCCTACACATCGGGCGGTTGGGCAGCACTGTCGAGCGACACTCAGCAGCGCATCAACGCCCTGCGCTCAATCAACACCGACTGGAACGACATACTCTTCCGCAACACATTCAACCAGGAATACAATCTGAGCCTATCGGGCGGAAACGAGAAAGCCACCTACTACACCTCGCTCGGCTATCAGGACGAGCGCGGAAATGTGGTGGGCGTGGAAGCCAACCGCTTCAATGTGACCGCAAAGACCACCTACCGACTGAGCCGCAAGCTGAAGGTGGGAGCATCGCTCTTTGCCAACCGCCGCGTGAACAAGTCGAACATGACCGATGCCGACGGCTTCACCAACCCGGTGTACTACTCACGCCGCGCCAACCCCTACATGACACCCTACAATGCCGACGGCAGCTACAACTACGACACCGATATTCAGGGACGCGGCGACTCCGACTTGAAATTCAACATATTCGAGGAGCGCAACGGCACCGACTACGAGCTTGAGACGAAATCGGTATCAGCAATCTTCGACGGAGAAATCCGCTCCAACGAGGAGCTGAAAGTGCTCACCCAGGTGGGATTGCAGCTCGACGATGCCAACAAGGCACAAGTTGCCGATGCCGAGACCTACACCATGCGCAAGGACATAGAGCGCACCACGCTCTCGATTCTCGACGGCAAGTCGTTCCTTCCCGACGGAGGCAAGAAGCTCTCGTCGAGCAGCACCAGCTCGCAAATCACATGGAAGCTGCAAGGCGAATACAGCGCAAAATTTGCCAACGCACACGAAGTGGAGGCTATGGTGGGAAACCAAATACGCTAGACGGTGTACAACTCGAATACAGGACACGAATACGGCTACGCCCGCACACCGCTCCAGACGAAGCCCGTAATCTTCCCCAACGAGACGTGGGCAAAGCTCTATCCGCTCTACAACGAGAGCTACGTGGAGAATGCATTTGCATCGTTCTTCGCCACCGGCTCCTACACATTCAAGAAACGCTACACACTGGGTGGCAGCGTGCGCTTCGACGGCAGCGACATGTTTGGCGTAGCCAAGAAGTACCGCTTCCTGCCGCTCTACTCGGTGAGCGGACTGTGGCGACTGAGCGACGAGCCATGGCTTGAAGAAACAGAGTGGCTCAACAACCTTGCCGTGCGTGCATCATACGGTATTCAGGGAAACATCGACAAAAACACCTCGTCGTACGTAATGGGCGACTACCAGAATGTGACCATTCTGCCCGGCAACACCGAGGAGATGATTTCGGTGAGCACACCGCCCAACTCGAAGCTGCGCTGGGAGAAGACCAAGACTTTCACAGCCGGACTTGACTTCGGCGTGCTTAACAACGCCATCAACATGAGCATCGACTTCTACACACGCAAGGGAAGCGACCTCATAGCCACACAGATGCTCGCACTTGAGAGCGGATTTGCCTCGATGCTTGTCAACTGGGCCTCGATGCGCAACACAGGAGTGGAAATCAGCATCGGCACGCGCAACATACACACAAAGAACTTCATGTGGATGACCAACTTCAACTTCGCCTACAACAACAACAAGGTGCTGCGCGAACAGATTCCGGAGAACCAGACCACTCCCGGCCGCGAGGGCTATCCCGTAGGTGCAATCTTCGCACTGAAGTCGGCAGGAATCGACGATGAGGGCTATCCGCTATTCTACAACAAGCAGGGCGAGAAGGTGACAGCGACCGAGCTGCTCAAGCTGAATGCCGCCGGAGCAAGCACGCTCACGGCAGCCGAGCAGCGCGACCTCTACAGCTACATCGGCTCCTCGGAACCGCTCTTTTCGGGAGGCTTCAACAACACGTTCACCTACCGCAACTGGGAGCTTGCCGTGAACTTCATCTTCAACCTGAAGATGTTTGTGCGCTGCCAACCCTCCTACTCGCTCGCCAACTTCGACCGCGGAATGAACACCAACCGCGACATACTCAACCGCTGGACTCCCGATAACACCGGAGCCAAGTTCCCGCGCCTCATCAACAGCACCGACCGCCCGGCAGAGTACATACAGTATGCCGAGTTTGCCCTCTATGAGATGAGCGACACCTGGGTGAAGCGCTGCGACTACGTGCGCCTGCAAAACCTGCGCCTTGCCTACACCCTACCCTCTGAACTTACGAAAAAGGCACACCTCGACAAGGTGACAGTGGGCGTGGAAGGGCGCAACCTCCTTGTATTCGGCTCAAACTACAAGAACTATCTCGACCCCGAGACTATGGGCAACCAATTTGCGCAGCCCATACCGAAATCGGTGTCGCTAAGCCTGAATGTGAATTTCTGACGGTTGTGGCACAAACAAAAACTGACAAATGTTACGTTTTGTGGATTCAACCGACCCCATAATTTCTACCTTTGACGAAAATTTTCAGTAAAACCCAAAGAAAGATGATGAAAAAGACAATATACAAGGCATTGTGCATCGCGGCAATGGCTCTCACAATGGGAAGCTGCGACGAGTTCCTCGACATACAGCCCACAGGCCGCGTGATTATCACCACCGCCAAGGAGTATCGCGAAATGCTTACCCAAGCCTATTCGATAGTGCCAGAGGACCGCGGTCTTGCCACTTTCCGCAGCGACGAGTTCACCATGGACGCGACACTCTCGCAAGAGGACATAAGCAGCTTCAAGGACATCTGGACGTGGAACGACGTCAGCCCCGACGATGCTACCTCCACATTCGGCTGGAGAAGCTACTACCAGGTGATTTACGAGGCAAACCATGCCATAGAGAGCCGCGAAAAAATCACCGAAGGCACCGAAGCCGAAATCAACCAGATTGTTGGCGAGAGCTATATGCTCCGCGCCTATATGCACTTCCTGCTCGTGAACCTCTACGGCGAGCCATACACAACACTTGCCGACCCCTACAGCTCGAAGGCTGTGCCCCTGAAGCTCGACACCGACCCCTACCGCGTGCTCTCGCGCAACACTGTGGGCGAAGTGTTTGACCAAATCATCAGCGACATCGACGCTGCCGAGGAGCTGCTCAACGTGGAGGAGTGGCAAACAGGCCTCAACTACCGCTTCACCACAATCTCGGTAGATGCACTGCGCTCACGAGTCTACCTCTACATGGGACGCTGGGCCGACGCACTTGCTGCCGCAAAGCGCGTTCTTGCCAAGAAGGCCGACCTTGCCGACCTCAACAGCGAGCTTCCGAATGCCTACAACTCAGTGGAGTCGATAATCGCACTTGAGGAGGTGATGACAGCCACCTACGCACGAGCCGGAAAGGTGAACCGCGATCTCTTCCGCACCTACAACAGCAACGACCTGCGCCGCTCGAAATACTACAAGCAGGTGACAGCCTCAAACATACAGCTTCTGAAAGGCGGAAGCAACAGCTACGCCTGCTCGTTCCGCACCGGCGAAATCTACCTGAATGCCGCCGAAGCTGCACTTGAGAGCAATGCCGGCGACGAGGCACGCAGCTATCTGCTCGCGCTCATGAAGAGCCGCTACAAAGATGCCTACTACACCCAGCGCGAGGAGGCGGTCAACGCCATGGCAACCGATGAGCTGCGTGAGGAAATCTACGCCGAGCGTCGCCGCGAACTGGCATTTGAGGGTCACCGCTGGTTTGACCTTCGCCGCACCACCCGCCCGGAGCTGACAAAGACCTACGGCACCGAGACATTCACCCTCAATGCCGGTGACAGCCGCTACACGGTGCGCATTCCAAGTGCCGCCATAGCAGCCAACCCGAATCTTGCAGATTGAAAGCAACTCCGTCGGACCGGTCGGGCGAAATAAATATGAAATAAATCTTTGAAATTCAATATATTTATAAGTTCCTAAAATATTACTAATTATGAAAAAGTATTTACTTTCACTTATGGCAATGGCTACCATAGGGATAGCCAATGCCCAGTATTCAAGCTCGGTGGCAGGACTTGAGCAAACATCGGAGGTGGCATTTTCAGGCAGCATCAGCGCCGAGAACTACGTTCGCCACCATGCCGCAACTTTCGATGCCAACGGCAACGCATTTGTGTCGGCAGCCTTTGATTCCCAAATGGAAGGCGTTGAGCCAATAGGCGTGAGCGCAATGGTAATAAAGCTCAATGAGAATGGCGGAAAGGCTTGGATGGCTCCCCTCGTGGGTGCCGCCACTGTGAAAGACATTATCAGTGACGGCAACGGCGGTGCGTATGTAGCCGGCGTGTTTGCCGACGAAGTTGTGTTCTACGGAACCGACGGCGAGAGCATTACCACCGACGGATATCAGGAGGGAGGAGCCTACACCACATCGCAGGCAGCCTCATTCATCGCCCACTACGATGCCGAGGGAAAGCTCCTGATGCTCAACAGAATTGTTCCTGAGCACGACCCGAACCTCGATAACACGTTCATGTATTTCCCTTTCGATGGCGACATCTATTGCACCGTGGACAAACTGATGATGGACGGCGACAAGCTCTATGCCAAGTTTGACTACTGCGGCAAGGTGACAGCCACCGAAAATTCAGCCACTTCAGGCTCTATGGATATGGAGGGCTTGGGATTCTACTTCCAGGCAATGAAAGCCGCCGGTGTGGCTGAGCTTGACCAGAACCTCGGCTTCAAGAAGGTGATTGTGAATATGTACACCAACCGCTTCACTGAGCTTTACAACCTTCAGCAAGTATACTCAAGCACCGCCACAATGAAGGACGGACACCTCTATATGGGTGCAATCGGCAACGGCGATGTGAATATTGCCTCATTCGACGGTGGAATAACCCTGCAGCACGAAATGCCTGAAACAGGAGGCTTCAACTTTGGCTAAATCGTAGCCCACGTACACCTAAAAGCACCCATCAAGGCGCCGAGCCAGGGGCTCGACGCTGCGAGTGGCGGCGCCGAGCGGGCCCGGG
>CAMFSS010000091.1 GCA_945983195.1 uncultured Prevotellaceae bacterium
AGAGGTATTTTGCCTCGGCGGTGAGCCAGCTGTCGCTCTTTGGGGTTTCGGCCAATGAGGTGTATGTGGAGTTTGTTGCACCGAGACTGACCATTGGCGGTGATCTGGTGGGGACAGGAGGCAGCGGCAGCTACACCTACCTGTGGAAGCACGGCTCAACAGAGATCGGCAGAGAGGCATCAATCGAAATTTCGGAAGCGGGAGTGTATGAACTCAATATCAGCGATGCGTGCGACTGCCTACAGCGCGTGGTATTCACGGTGAATCCGGCATCGGTGGAAGGCGTAGGGACGAGCGAAGTGTCAGTGTATCCCAATCCGGCCATCGACCGCCTCACTGTGAGCGGTATGAGCTTGGTGCAAGTGAGCATAGTGTCGATGTCGGGGAAACTGGTGGCAGTGCATAGCGGCTTCGGGCGTGATGCGTGTGCCGACATTGACGTGTCGGGGTTGCCGGCAGGAGAGTATATAGTGAATCTTGTGGGAGAGAACCACAAAGTGGCAACGAGAAAAATCGTGAAGCAATGAGAAAGTGGTTGTTGACAGCGATAGCCGCACTTGCCACAATAGGCAATGCTCATGCGGCACACAAAGTGACATACGCACTGAATGGTCAGGCTGTGGTGCTCGACTTGCAGTGGGGCAAAGAGAACTATGGCACAATACAGTGGCAACGCTCGACCGATAATGGCTCAACGTGGAGTGATGTGTCGGGAGCGACGGGCACTTCATACACCTTCAAGATGAATGGCAATGCACTCTACAGGGCGCACATTGAGGGCGACAAGGCTTGCCCCGCAATTGACGAGGTGAGGGAGATACGCGCGGTGAAATTCACCGCCACCATTGTAGGGATAGGTGCAACCAGTGCCGAAATGAAGATTTCAGGAGCCGATTTTGCCGGAGCTGAGATAGTGGAATACGGCTGGTGCTGCAACAACAGCTCGCTACAGCGCGCCTACACGATGATGCCGCGCGTGAAAGTGGGCGACAGAGTGCCTGAAGGTGATGAATTCAGAATAGTGTGCGACGGATTGCGGGCAGCGCAGTCGTACAGCCTGCGTGCGTATTTCGTGACAGCCGACGGAACTATGATATTCAGCCCCGGAAGGACGGTGCAAACCAATCCCGGACCCGACTGGAGCAGCGAGAACTGGAAAATAACAAAGACCTCCATAACACCGAGATTCGTGATTGCCGGCGACAATTCGGTGGTGGCAGAGTCGGTGCGCTTCTATCTCGGGAAAGATGCTCAGAGCCTAAAGGAGTATGCCGTTACAGAGCTTGGCGACAGGCAATATTGCGCCGAGGCTGCGGAACTTGAGCCGGGAAGCAGCTATCTTGCCAGGGTGACAGCGACCATTGGCGGAACGGAACTTGCAATTGAGAAGACTGTGCGCACCATGAGCGACTATTCGGGCATAGAAGTTGACACCAGTGTCAAGCCGGTGAGCCATTACATAGAGTGGGATTCGGAACGCAATCTGGTGCAGCTCTCGCCGGAGGGGCAACAGGTGGAATATCCGCGCATGTGCCGCATCGACGACAATAGGATATTGCTCACCTATCACGGTGGTGACCCTGCCAATTGGGGCAAGGTGTATCTGCGAAAGAGCACCGACAATGGAGCTTCGTGGAGTCAGCCCGTGACCGTGTATGACAAAGACGCGACGCAATTCGGCAAGAACTACAGGCGAATCATGAATCCGGAGATGACGCGGTTGCAGAATGGCTGGATTCTGCTGTCGTGCATAGGCAACGGCAATCCTGAGACCAATGAGAATTGCCATGTGCTTGCCTGCATATCGAAAGACGACGGTGAAACATGGGGCGACCCGGTGATAGTGGGCCGCGGACGCACATGGGAGCCGCAAGTGGTGCAACTGCCCAATGGCGAGCTTGAGCTGCTTGTGTCGAGCGAAGCCGCCTGGTGGGGGCAGTCGACGCTCTATCAGGAGATAGTGTGCTCACGCTCAACCGACAACGGACAGACGTGGACCGAACTGACACGTGCATCGTATAACCCGACGCGGCGCGACGGAATGCCTGTGGCGATAGTTCAGCAGGGAAACAAGGGAGTGCTGTGTATAATCGAGTCCATTTGGGGCACGCCTTCGCCGGTGATGCTGCACCGCAACCTCGATGAAGAATGGGACCAAAGCGAATGGGACGGAGTGCAGGACTCGGAACGCTGGGCGGCAGGAATGAATGGCGGCGGCGCACCCTATTGCCTGCAATTGCCTACGGGAGAGATAGTGATAACAGCATATTATGAAAAGACAGGCAGTGTGTGGCAGACGGCACGCCCAAGGGTGTACGTAGGCGACAGCTCGGGGCATAATTTCTCGCATGGAACTCTACCGCTGAGCGGCAGCTCACCACTGCCATACGGCACAGGAGCCGTGTGCTGCTCACTTTTCCTGAAAGACCCTGAAACGGTGTGGCTGCTCATATCGAAGGCTAAATACACCGGCAGCAACCGCGACGAGAGCGTGATAATGCTGCTTGAGGGTAAAATCATAGGAGAATAATACAACATTATTATATTAACTAACAACAACTAACAAAATCATTATGAAAATGAAAACATTTGCGTTATTGGCGATGACATTAGTCACGGCAAATACCTGTATGGCGCAGTATGCCCCCGTAGGCGACAAGATTCGCACGCCGTGGGCAGAACAAATCGACGTGAACAATGTGCGACCGGAGTATCCGCGCCCCATAATGGAGCGTACTGCGTGGAAGAACCTTAACGGCCTGTGGAGCTATGCCGTGAAGCCTAAAGGCGAGGCACAGCCAAGCAACTGGGACGGACAGATTCTTGTGCCATTTGCAATAGAGGCGAGTCTGTCGGGAGTAGGCAAGGAGCTTGGCGACAAGAACGAACTCTGGTATAACCGCACTTTCACCGTGCCGGCACAGTGGAAGAAGCAGAATGTGCTGCTACACTTCGGTGCCGTCGACTGGCGTGCCGATGTGTGGGTCAACGACGTGAAAGTGGGTTCGCATACAGGCGGCTACACACCATTCTCATTCGACATCACACAGGCTCTGAAAGCCGGAGAAAATACACTCACCGTGCGCGTGTGGGATCCCACCGACCGTGGGTATCAGCCGCGAGGCAAGCAGGTGTGCAACCCCGACGGCATTTGGTACACTCCGGTGAGCGGCATCTGGCAGACAGTGTGGCTTGAGCCGGTGGCATCGATGCACATTGAGAATCTTCGCATACTGCCCAATGTAGATGCAAACACTGTGACGGTGACTGTGGAGAAATCGGTGGAATGTCCGGCTGTCATGGCTGAAGTGAAAGTGCTCGACGGCGGTAAAGTGGTGGCATCGGCACGCGGAATCAACAATGAGCCTGTGGAGGTAAATATGCCTAAGAATCCGAAGCTCTGGTCGCCCGACAGCCCATTCCTCTACGATATGGAGGTGACAATCTACAAGGACGGCAAGCCGGTTGACAAAGTGAAGAGCTACACTGCCATGCGCAAAATATCGACCGCTCGCGACGAGAACGGCATTGTACGCTTGCAGCTCAACAATAAGAACCTATTCCAGTTTGGGCCGCTTGACCAAGGCTGGTGGCCCGACGGACTCTATACCGCACCCACCGATGAGGCAATGGTATTCGACCTGAAGAAAACCAAGGAGTGGGGCTTCAACATGATACGCAAGCACATCAAGGTGGAGCCTGCAACGTGGTACGCATGGTGTGACCGACTTGGAATCATCGTATGGCAGGACATGCCGAGCGGTGACCGCAACCCTGAGTGGCAGATGCGTCAATACTTCACCGGAGTGGAGATGCTGCGCAGCCCCGAGAGCGAGGCATGCTACCGCAAAGAGTGGAAAGAGATTATTGACTGCCTGTATTCATATCCCTGCATCTGCACGTGGATACCATTCAACGAGGCATGGGGACAATTCAAGACAATTGAGATTGCAGAGTGGACCAAGCAGTACGACCCATCGCGCCTTGTGAATCCAGCCAGCGGAGGCAACTTCTACCACTGTGGCGACATTCTCGACTTGCACAGATATCCGGGTCCGGAAATGTATCTCTACGATGGGGAGCGCGCAAATGTGCTTGGCGAGTATGGCGGTATAGGACTGGCTCTCGAAGGTCATCTCTGGAAGCCCGACCGCAACTGGGGCTACGTTCAGTACAAGTCGGTAAAAGAAGTTACCGATGAGTATGTGAAATTCGGCAAGGAACTCCTCAAGTTCATTGAGCGAGGCTTCACAGCTGCCGTCTACACTCAGACTACTGATGTGGAGATAGAGGTGAACGGTGTAATGACCTACGACCGCAAAGTGATGAAGATGGACGAGAAGCGCATCCGCAAGATTAACGACGAAATCTGCAAGTCGCTTGACAAATAAGGACTGTGGAATCATGACATAATTCCAGATTGGAAAGGGTGTGTCGGGCAAAACTGCCGCAAATGCGGCTTTTTGGCGGCACACCCCTTCCTGTCTTCAGAATGGGATAATTGGTACAAATGGGAAATTAATTGTTAATTATGCCTAAATTATGTATTGCAGAATGCGAATTGAGCGTTATATATAGTATATTTGTAAAAATATTGGTGTATAGTGCGCTTGCGGGTGCGAGCCACGCAAATATAAACTGAACAAACAAAAAAAGATTGATATGAAGAAGAAATTTTTAGCAATTGCTATGCTGTCAGCCGTTGTATTGACCGGCTGCGTCAGCAAAAAGGAACTTGAGGCAAGCCAGCAGAGCTTGCAGAACTGTACTAACGAGAAGAAGGAGCTTTACTCTCAGCTTCAGACATCAAAAGACCAGACTTCGGACACAAAGGAGCTGCTTGCTGCCGCCAATGCGCGAATCAAAGGACTTGAGGATCAGCTTGTCCAGACCAACAGCAACTACCAGATGCTTCAGCAGTCGCTCGACCGCAGCTTGACCAATTCGAGTGAGAACAACATCAACATCAGCAAGCTGGTGGACCAGATTAATGAGTCGAATCAGTATATCCGCCACTTGGTGGAGGTAAAGTCGAAGAGCGACTCGCTCAATATGGTTCTCACCAACAATCTCACACGCTCGCTGAGCAAGGAGGAGCTGAAGGAGGTTGACGTACAGGTGCTGAAGGGTGTTGTCTACATTTCGCTTGCCGACAATATGCTCTACACCAGCGGTTCATACGAAATCAACGACCGCGCAGCCGAGACACTGAGCAAGATAGCAAAAATCATCATGGACTACAAGGACTATGATGTGCTTATTGAGGGAAACACCGACAACGTGCCTGTGAACAACACAGCAGCCACGATGAAGAACATTCGCAACAACTGGGATCTCTCGTGCTTGCGTGCATCGAGCGTGGTGCAATACCTTATCAACAACTATGGAGTAGATGCAAAGCGACTCACAGCAGGCGGACGTGGCGAGTTTAACCCGATTGCCGACAACAGCACAGAGCTTGGCAAGCAGCGCAACCGCCGCACTCAGATTATCATCACTCCGAAGCTCGACCAATTTATGGAGCTTATCGACCATGCCCCTGAGGAGAAATAGTCAAAGATTATGAGTAGCATAAGAAGATTTTTGCCAGCCGTGGCGTTGATGCTGTCGCTTGTGTGCGGCGCGTCGGCCACGGCTGCTGACGTATATCGTACCATTGAGAATGTTCCATATCTTGATGGCGCGAAGGGTGATACCTATCGCAAGGAGCGCTGCAAGCTCGATGTGTATTTGCCTGAAGGGAAGAAGGATTTCCCTACGGTGGTTTTTTTCCACGGAGGTGGACTTGAGGGCGGCGAGAAGTTTATCCCTGAGCTGCTCAAGGAGCAGGGGTTTGCTGTGGTGGCTCCAAACTACCGTCTAAGCCCTCGTGCGCAGCACCCTGCCTACATTGAAGATGCCGCGGCGGCAGTGGCGTGGACCATGCGACACATTGCAGAGTATGGCGGCTCAAGCCGGAAGGTGTGGGTGTGCGGACACTCGGCAGGAGGCTATCTCACGCTGATGCTTGCACTTGCCACCAATTATCTTGAAGCGCAAGGTGTGAATGCCGACAGCATTGCCGGCTATGTGCCGTTTAGCGGACAGACCAACACGCACTACACCATACGCAAAGAGCGCGGACTCGACACGCAGATACCCATTATCGACGAGTATGCACCCCTCAACCATGCACGGAAGCTCGGCACACGCATGCTGCTGCTTTCGGGCGACCGCGATAAGGAGATGCTTGCCCGATACACCGAGAATCTGCATATGCAGGAGATACTTAATGCAAAGGGCAACAAAGTGGAATTCTACGAACTGAAAGGCTTCGACCACGGCACAATGCTTGAGCCTGCCTGCCTTCTCCTGCGCCAAATGATACAACGCACCGAAACGAAGAAATAGCTGCTGAGGCGATGCAGCATCGCAGATGGGGTGTGCTGTTATGGCTTCACACACACCGTGCAGGTGCTGTTGTGATGTCGCAGTAAGGGATAAGCTATGATGCTTCTCTTGGTGGAGCTGGCTGCTACACAATCTGTTGGGTGTTGATTATCCAGCCGGTAATGGTATGCTTCTCAGTGCTGAAGTCGATGGCTACGGTGACAATGGGGAGCTTGTAGTGCGCGAAGCGCTTGATATACTCCTTGTCGTCAATCTGCTTTTGTGCCGTCTCTGCCGACTGATTGATTTTCAGCTCCATAAGATAGAGCGTGTTTGAGGTGCGCATAACGCCGTCGAGTCGAGCGTCGGGAGGGGGGGGCGGGACATCTACATAGTAGCCGAGCAGAGTGAAAATCACATATAGCATCTGCTGGTAGTGCCCCTCGTAGTTGGTGTTGTTGCACTGCGGAATTGAGGCAAGAAAATCCTGCAAGATCTTCAACGCCTCGTCTATTTTGTCTTTGCGGATCAGCAGGCTCATATCACCCAGAATTGGCTTCCATTCACCGGCACGGTCGTGGACGTAATTAGGCAGAAGGCTCTCCATCAATCCTATTCGTATCTCTTCATTTGGAATGTCGAGCGTGTAAGATTCGGTTTCGGCGTTATAGTCCTTGATGGTGAGGTAACCACTCTGGTATAAAAGTGGAATAATGCTTGTAAGCCGCTCGGCAGGGGCGTCGAAGCCATAAGCTCCAAGTCTTTTCCCACCGATTTGAGAGGGTGCTACATTGAATTTGCGCATCATCTCAATGAGGAATGTGGGAGTGCCCGAGCCAAACCAGTAGCTTCCGAGGCGTTTGTCAGAAAACGCATTGATGATACTGAATGGATTAAATATGTCGGGCGAAGGCCAGGTGAAGTGGTAGCCGTCGTATTGATAAGCCAATTTTCCGAGCATCTCCTCGTGGGTGCAGCCATTCGCTTCAGCCATTGCATCTATGTAGTCGCCAAGTTGCCCTGCGAGTTCTTCCTTTGAGATCCCACAGATGTCGGCAAACCCAGGCTCCATGCTGACATTCTTGATATTGTTCAGTTCACTGAAGATGCTCAGCTGCGAGAACTTTGTGATTCCGGTGAGGAACACAAAGCGCAGATACTTGTCGCAACCTTTCAGCGGAGAATAGAAATTGCGCATCACATTGCGAAGTACAGGCAAGTCTCTATCTTCATGCAGCACGTCAAGCAAAGGAGCGTCATATTCATCAATCAAAACCACTACCTGCTTGCCGGTCTGTTCGTAGGCTCTTTTTATCAATCCGCCCAAACGTTGGTTGGGTTTCTGCTGGTCGGGAGCACTTTGTCCCCAAACAGCCTCTAAATCAGTTAATTTTCCACTCAATTCGCTTTCAAGTTCCTCCTTATTCATATTCTTGGCGGAACTCATATCGAAGTGGAGGACAGGATATTTCA
>CAMFSS010000092.1 GCA_945983195.1 uncultured Prevotellaceae bacterium
GGAGTGAGCGCAGCGAGCTGCATGTCGTTGTAGTGCAGGGCAGCTTCGAACAGTCCGGCATCGCGGTAGCGTGTTTCCTCAAGCCGCATGAGCAGTGGGCTGCTTTTGTCGAGAGTGCTGATAAGGGAGTCCTTGTAGACGTTGCGCAGAGTTTCATATCTCGCTGCCAGCTTGCGGTTTCCCACCTGAGAGCTCATCATCTCGCCGTAGCAGTGCTGTAGACAATTGAAATAGAACGACAGTTGCTCAGCCGACAGCGCGGCTCGGTCGATTGAGCGGAGAAGGTCGAGCGAAGCCTCATAGCGTCCTCCTGAGGCGTAGATATACGACAGTTGGAGTTTGCTCATAGTGATGCGCCCGGTGTCGCCCAGCGACGTTGCGATGTCGATGCACTCGCTTATGTGGAAGGCAGCCGAATCGAACATAAACGCCTGGTATTCTTCGTAGAGCGCGTGGTTCACGCCATAGAGCTTCTCCCGGTCGCCGTTGCACAAGGCAAGTTGCGCCTTGAGGCTTTCAATTTTAGCCTCTTTTCGTACAAAGTAGGTGCTGTTGTTTTCGATTGCGTCGTCAAGCACATGTAGCAGCGAATCGAGCCTTTCGCCTGCCGAGGCGGTGAGGCAGAATAGTATTGTCAATATAGAGGTTATGTACTTTTTCATCAAGTGTAATCATTTTGCCCAACAGCATAAGGGGGTTACTCTTGGGGCGGTTTGTTTCTGCAAATTTAATGAAATGCCCTTTCAAAACAAAACAATCCCCTTGTTTTTTGTGCAAAAAACGCAGGGCTGAATCGTTAAGAATTGCTTTTATTTTGTAAGGGTTGAGTAAAATGTGTATTTTTGTGGGTAGTTAACTTCTGCATCCGTGATAATGACAATGCAGGAATGGAATAGACTAATAAACAATTTTGCTATGAAGGATAAAACTAATGAAGACAGCATTAAGGCCGACAATGCAATGGTGAAAGCTCCTGGTACGGCACTTGCAGGAGCACACGATGAAGTGATACGGCCCGGTGCAGGCAAATTGTCGCAAAGTGCGGCTACGAGTGTGGGAAAGGAGCGTTGCCGTCCGCTGATATTCATAGGCAACGACGACGGATTCCGTGCCGGAGGTCTTGCAGCACTCATTGATATAGCGTCACGCTACGGCGATGTGGTGGCTGTTGCACCCTATGAGCATCAGTCGGGCAAGTCATCGGCAATCACCGTCGACACGCCGCTACGTGTGCATTGCATCAAGTCGAGTCTTCACACAATGATTTACAGCGTGAACGGCACGCCTGTCGACTGTGCAAAGCTGGCTTTCGACCGCCTGCTGCCACGCACGCCCGACCTGGTGCTGTCGGGCATCAACCACGGCTACAATTCGGGCAACAGCGTAATCTATTCGGGCACGATGGGAGTGGTATTCGAAGGCTCATTCCGCGGTGTGCCGAGCATTGGATTCTCCTACGGCGACTATATGCCTGATGCCGATTTCACACCCTGTGTGCCTGTGGCAGAGCAGATTATAAAAGATGCTCTTGGCGGTGGCATTGCTAAGGGTGTATGCCTTAATGTGAACATTCCCAAGTGCGACAAGGTGGCAGGCGTGAAGCGCGTGCGCTCGGCAGTGGGCTACTGGAAGGAGGAATTTGAGGAGCGTGTGGACCCTCACGGACGCGTCTACTACTGGCTCACGGGCAGCTACCACAATGAGGAACCCGACAATCCCGAGACTGACCTCTACTGGCTCGACCGCAACTATGCTACCATAGTGCCATGCCGTGCCGACCAGACTGCCTACGACCAGCTTTAGCCGCTGATTTTAGCCGCATTTGCATTTTTTACAGTGGCTAATAGGCACTGTTCCGATTTTTGTTAGTAAATTTGCTGATTATAACAATTTAACCACCTGAGTTGCGCTTGCGCAGTGCAAATGTGCTTGCGACACTCGACATTCAATTGATATGGCATCAAAACTTTGGGAGAAATCGGTGGAAGTGAACCACGATGTCGACACCTACACCGTAGGCCGCGACCGTGAGATGGACCTCTACCTTGCAAAATACGATGTGCTGGGCTCGCTTGCCCACATCACTATGCTTGAGAGCATCGGACTGCTCACGGCTGATGAGCTGAAGACGCTTACGTCGGCCCTGCGCGACATTCACGGCGAGATTGAAGCCGGACAATTCGTGATAGAGGACGGAATAGAGGACGTGCACTCGCAAGTGGAGCTGATGCTTACGCGCCGGCTTGGCGACGTGGGCAAGAAAATCCACTCCGGTCGTTCACGCAACGACCAGGTGCTCGTGGACTTGCGCCTGTTTATCCGTAGCGAAATCGAAGACCTTGTGCACCACATTGTGATGCTTTTCGGCACGCTCAACGAGCAGTCGCGCCGCTACCGCACGGTGCTCATGCCGGGCTACACACACTTGCAGGTGGCAATGCCGTCGTCGTTTGGACTTTGGTTTGGGGCATACGCCGAAGCACTTGTAGATGACCTCACAGTGCTGCGTGCCGCCTACGGCGTGACCAACCGCAACCCGCTCGGCTCGGCAGCCGGCTACGGCTCGTCGTTCCCGCTCAACCGCACTATGACCACTGAGCTGCTTGGCTTCGGCTCAATCGACTACAATGTGGTGTATGCGCAGATGGGACGCGGCAAGACCGAGCGCATAGTGGCAAATGCCATTGCCAATGTGGCTGCCACAATAGCCAAGCTGGCATTTGATGCCTGCATGTTCAACTCCCAGAATTTCGGCTTCATCAAGCTTGCCGACGAGTTTACCACCGGCTCCTCGATAATGCCTCACAAGAAGAATCCCGACGTGTTTGAGCTTACGCGTGCCAAGTGCAACAAGCTCCAGGCACTTCCCTACGAGATAACGCTCATTACCAACAATCTGCCTTCGGGCTACTTCCGCGACTTGCAGCTCGTGAAGGAGTCGTTTCTGCCTGCTTTCGGCGAACTGAAGAGCATCATAGTGATGGTGAATGCCATGATGGCCCAGGTGAAGGTGAACGAGCACATTCTCGATGATTCGCGCTACGACTTGATGTTCTCGGTGGAGGAGGTGAACCGCCGCACTCGCGAAGGCGTGCCCTTCCGTGATGCCTACAAGCAGGTGGGGCTTGAAATAGAGGCGGGACGCTTCAGCCCCGTGAAGGAGGTTGCACACACGCACGAAGGCTCGATAGGCAACCCGTGCAACGACGAGATTGCCGCCCTCTTTGAGAAGGAGCTGAGCCAATTCGACTTCGATACCTATCACCGGGCATTCAGCAGCCTCCTCGGCTCATAAACTATCCCGTCGGACTTGTCCGACCAGTCTGACCGGTCGGACGAGTCTAACTTGTTGGACGAAAAAAACAGCTACTAACTCTTAACTAACATATCAGAGAAATGGATTACATCGCAAACCCCGACCGCTACGCCGACGGCGTGATGAACTACCGCCAATGCGGCAATTCGGGAATAAAGCTGCCTGAAATCACTCTCGGTTTCTGGTGGAACTATGGCGAGGGCAACGACTACGATGACTGCCTTGCGCGCATGGCTTACGCTTTCGACCATGGCATCACTTGCTTCGACCTTGCCAACAACTACGGCCCTCCATTCGGCGCAGCCGAAACGAATTTCGGCCGTATGTATAGCGAAAACTTCACGGCTCACCGCCATGAGATGATTGTCACCACCAAGGCGGGCTACAATATGTGGGCAGGTCCCTACGGCTGCGGCTCCTCGCGCAAGATGCTCATCACGAGCCTCGACGAGTCGTTGCAGCGCATGAAGCTCGACTATGTGGACATATTCTACTCTCACCGCTACGACGGCTTCACGCCTATCGAGGAAACGATGCAGGCACTTGTCGACATCGTGTACAGCGGCAAGGCTCTTTATGTGGGGCTTTCGAACTATCCTGCCGACAAGCTTGTGGCTGCCGTTGCCTATCTTCGCAACCAGCACGTCAATCCCATTATATATCAGGGCAAGTACAACATGCTTGTGCGCGATGTGGAGGAACGGCACTTCGACGCGCTCCAGAACTTGGGCATAGGCTTCACGGCATTCTCGCCACTGGCGCAGGGTATTCTCTCAGGAAAATACCTCGACGGAATCCCCGATGACTCGCGTGCCGCAAGGCTGAATCCGCTGATGAAGGATATGCTCACTGCCGATGCGCTGAAGAAGGTGCAGCGGTTGAAACTGGTGGCTGAGAGCCGCGGACAGACACTCGCACAGATGGCTGTGGCGTGGATTCTTGCCAAGGAGATTGTAACATCGGTGATAGTGGGTTCACGCACGGTGCAGCAGCTTGCCGACAGCATCGGTGCGGTTGGCAACAGCCGTTTCAGTGCCGAGGAACTCCTTGGAATCAACCAGATACTGCTATGATGCGCCGGGCAATTGCACTATTGCTGATAGCTGTGGCAGGAGCTGTGGCTTGCACCAGCATCGACGACAAGCGCACTCCGGCATATCAGGTGAACATAAGGCTCAACCGTGTGGGCTTGTGGGATACCTATGGCGTGCATGGAATGGGTGACTACCGTGTGTTCAGCCTGAGAAAGAAGCAGCCCTCAAACTTTCCGTTCACAGCCAATACCTATACCGGCTTTGCTGGAGTGCTGTTGCTGATGGGATATGATTTCACCACGCAGACCTACAATACGCCGGTGGCATTTGAGATAGCCTGCCCGGTGGAGAACCGTGTTGACGTGACTGTCGACTACAATGCCGACACGTTTGAGGCTGTGTGCCCCAAGTGCGGTTCGCGCTACAATGTGCTTGAGGGCGGAGGCGCGGCAGTGTCGGGCACTGCCTACGAGCGGCACTACGGGCTTACGCGCTACCGTGTCACAGCCGACAATGGTGGCTATCTCATTACCAACTAAAATGATAACATCAAAAAATAACGAAATATGTCGAAATCAACACTGAAAAATCTTGAAGCATTGCGCGACGAGATGCGTCGCGTGAAGGTGAGTGCGGTGATTATTCCAGGCACCGACTACCACCAGAGTGAATATATAAGCGACCACTGGAAATTCCGCGACTGGGTCACTGGTTTCACGGGCAGCAACGGTACTGCCGTTGTGACTCTCGACAAAGCCGGACTTTGGACCGATTCGCGCTACTTCCTCCAGGCTGCACAGCAGCTTGAGGATTCGGGCGTAGACCTGCACAAGGAGGATATTCCCGGCGAAGCAACCATCACCGAGTGGCTTGCCGAGCAGCTTGGCGAGGACGATGTGCTGGCTGTTGACGGACGTCTGTTCTCAATTGTCAAGGCAAATGCACTTGAGGAGTTCTGCGGTCGCAATGGTTTCCGCTTTGCTGCCGACTTTGCCGCTGCCGACCGCGTGTGGAGTGACCGCCCGGAGCGTCCGCTTGCAAAGGCATTCGTGCACGATGAGAAGTATGCCGGAGAGAGCGCGGCCGACAAAATTGCCCGCGTGATGGACGAAGTGGAGAAGATGGGTGCAGATGCAGTGTTTATCCCGGCTCTCGACGAAATTGCATGGACGCTCAATTTGCGTGGCGAAGACGTGGCTTTCACTCCGGTGGCAATAAGCTACCTCTACCTCTCGGAGAAGGAGAATGTGCTTTTCATCGACTCAGCGAAGGTTGACGATGCAGTGAAAGCTCATCTCAAGGAGGCTGGAGTGAAAGTGAAGGAATACGAAGAAGTGGAGGAGTATCTCGGTCGCGTATCGGTGAATACTACCGTGCTTCTCGACCCGAATATCGTGAGCGACACGCTTGCCCGCGCCCTTGAATGCTACAAGGTGTATGGCAAGTCGCCTGTATCGCTGCTAAAGGCAATAAAGAACGATGTGCAGATTGCCGGCACTCGCAAGGCAATGGAGCGCGACGGTGCAGCTCTTGTGCGCCTCTTCAAGTGGCTTGAGGAGAATGTGGCATCGGGCAGCTTCAATGAGTGCGACGTGTGGGAAATGGGCAAAAAATTCCGTGCCGAGGGCGACCTCTATCGTGGCGACAGCTTCGGAATGATTGCCGGATACAAGGAGCATGGAGCAATTGTACACTATTCGGCTACCGAGGAGAGTGCTTCCACGCTTCATGCCGATGGCTTGCTGCTCATAGACAGCGGCGGTCAGTATCTTGATGGCACTACCGACATCACACGCACCGTAACCCTCGGAAATCCTACTGCCGATGAAATTCACGACTACACACTTGTGCTGAAGGGACACCTTGCAATTGCTCGCGCACAGTTCCCCGTAGGGACTCGCGGCAGCCAGCTCGATGCTCTTGCACGCATCTACCAGTGGGAGGAGGGCATGACCTATCTGCACGGCACCGGTCACGGTGTAGGACATTTCCTCGGCGTGCATGAGGGCCCGCAGAATATTCGTCTCAACGAGAACCCAGCCACCTTGCAGCCTGGAATGATTACCAGCGACGAGCCGGGAATCTACAAGGCAGGACGCTATGGCATTCGCACTGAGAATCTTGTGCTTTGTGTGCCCGGTGTGCACAGCGAGGAGTTTGGCGATTTCCTGAAGTTTGAGACGCTTACGCTCTTCCCCTACGATGCACGTCTCATCGACCTCTCGATGCTCACAGCCCAGGAGATTGCCCAGGTGAATGAATATCATACCATGGTGCGCGAGCGTCTTACGCCCTATCTCAATGCCGAGGAGGCAGCATGGCTCGCCGACAAGACCAAAGCTCTTTAACTCAGGTGTTGTATCGTTAACTGAAAACTACAAACTAAAGAAATTATGGCACTAATAAAATCAGTGAGGGGATTTACCCCGAAATTCGGCAACGACTGCTTCCTTGCCGAAAATGCGACAATAATAGGCGATGTGACGATGGGCGACGAGTGCAGCATTTGGTTCAACACAGTGCTGCGCGGCGACGTTAACACAATCACCATTGGCAACCGCGTGAACATTCAGGACGGTTCGGTGCTGCACACGCTCTATGAGAAATCGACTATCGAAATAGGCAACGACGTGTCGATTGGACACAACGTGACGATTCACGGAGCAAAGGTGCGTGACTTTGCACTTATCGGTATGGGTAGCGTGCTGCTCGACCACGCTGAGGTGGGAGAGGGCGCAATTGTGGCTGCCGGCAGTGTGGTGACAGGAAAGACCAAAATCGGACCTAACGAGCTGTGGGCAGGTGCTCCTGCCAAGTTCATCAAGATGGTTGACCCGGCGCAGGCTAAGGAAATCAACATCAAAATCGCCAAAAACTACTTGATGTATTCCAAGTGGTACGACGAAGAGGACTAACCCACACACATACAAATAACACCGTTGTCACTGCAAAAATGGTCGCACTATGCGACCATTTTTGCAGTGGGGCGACTGGTGGTGTGCTGTTATAGAGGACTAATGATGCGCTTAATGTGGCCATTGTTTTGCGGGTCTGATAACCGGGGCAGTAAGGAGTGTTACTGCGGTTTTACGGCTTTGGCGGGGAGGAGGTGAGGACCGCTGCCGGGGATGCTGCCTTTTTTGCTGTCGAGCTTGTCGTCGGGCAACGGCTTTATAGGCTCATGGCGTTCATGCTTCTTTTTGTTATTGTTGTCGATTATGTCGTAGATAATGCCACCTACGTCGATACCCACTTCGCAGCCGCCGATATTGACTGTTGGCTCGACGACCGGAACCGTCATCCACATCTTCTGAGCCGGCTCAAAGACGCGCCGGCCACCCAAGTCAGCGGCGAGCGGTTCGCTTCCATGGTAGGGAAAGGACCCGACGCACCTGGAGCCGGACCAGGAGGGCGAC
>CAMFSS010000093.1 GCA_945983195.1 uncultured Prevotellaceae bacterium
GTCGGACTGCACTATTGGGTAGGCGCGATATTCAATGTCGCACAGCTTATCAGCTATATGTTTCTGCACGATGGCTTTACGCACTTGTTTTTCAATATGTTCTCGCTTTTCATGTTTGGAGGACTGCTTGAGAGGGGGTTCGGACCGAAACGCTTCCTGTTCTACTACATTTCGTGCGGCATAGGCGCAGCGATAGTGCAGGAATTGGTGTGGTGGCTCACGTGGGAGAACACGTTTGCACTTGTCGACAATCAGGGCTTTGTGGCACTGCGAGGAGCCGAGGCGGTGGCATACGGTATGGAGCACGGCATGATGGACGGATTCTTCAACTCGATGATAACGATAGGCGCCAGCGGTGCGGTGTTTGGCATACTGCTTGCATTCGGCATGGTTTTCCCAAATATGCCCCTCTACCTGATGTTTATCCCCATCCCAATCAAGGCAAAGTGGATGGTTCTGGGCTACGGAGCGATAGAGTTGTTTTTCGGAGTGAGCGGATTCCAGGCATCGGTAGCGCACTTTGCGCATCTTGGCGGCATGATATTCGGTTTCCTTATGTTGCTTTACTGGAAAAAGAAAGGAGTGACAGGTGGCGGAATTTATTGAAAAGATGAAGCGCAGCTACAAGTCAGCCACAGTGCCGATGCGCTTTGTGATGATAAATGTGGCGGTGTTTGTGCTGGTGAGAGTTGTGGCACTTGTGTGCCTGCTTTTCGGCATTGACGCTATGCCTGCTGTGGAGCTGCTTGAAATGCCGTCGGACGTTGTGCGCTTCGCAATGCAGCCGTGGAGCCTGATAAGCTACATGTTTCTGCACTACGACGTGATGCACATACTCTTCAATATGCTGTGGCTCTACTGGTTTGGCGTGATGTTTCACCAACTGTTTGGCACTCGCCGCTTTGTGGGTCTTTACTTCCTTGGCGGCATAGGCGGAGCACTGCTCTATGTGCTTGCCTACAATGTGCTTCCGCTCTTCAGCGGTGTGCATGGACTTCTGCTTGGTGCATCGGCGTCGGTGCTTGCCATAGTGGTGGCGACTGCAATGCGACAGCCCGACTACAAGGTGGGACTGCTGTTTTTCGGAGCAGTGTCGCTCAAGTGGATAGCTATAGTGACGATATTCATCGACGTAATCAGCATAGGATCGAGCAATGCAGGCGGTCACATAGCACACCTTGGCGGTGCACTTGTGGGTGCGATGTTTACACTTGCCGACCGCCGTGGCACCGACATCACGGCATGGTTCAACCGCGCCATTGATTGGGTGGTTAATCTCACCCGCTGCAGGCCACGAATCAAGACAGGCAAATTCGGCATACCGCGCACTGACAACCACAAGCAGGAGCACGACGATGAGCAGCGCGACAACCGCCGCCGAATGACTCCCGAAGATGAGGCAGAGATGGACGAGATACTCAAGAAGATAAAGCTATCGGGATATGCCTCGCTGACGGCAGCCGAGAAGAAGCGGCTTTTTGAAGTGAGCAAGAGATAGTGTACTGACAATTAGGAATATGGCATTAAGCAAACCACGACGACATAGCAGGATTCCGGCATTGCTGAAACTCATTGGAGCAATATTCAGCGTGTTGTTCTCGGCAGTGTATCTGGCATCGGCCTACGGCGGCAAAGCCGACCCGGTGACATCGGCAAAGCTGTCGGTGCTCGGGCTTGCCTATCCTATAGTGCTGGCAGCAACAATTGCTTTGGCGGTGGTGTGGCTGTGTCTGCGCAGGTGGCTCCTGGCGATGATACCGATAGTGGCATTATTGCTGTCGTGTGGACCGTTCACAACCTTTTCGCCGCTAAATTTCACTGCCGGCTTCAACGAATCCGACAGTGCTATGACATTCAAGGTGCTCACCTACAATGTGATGAACTTCACCGACAATACCGGCGTGCAGCACACTCCCAACCGCACTATACAGTATATCCTCGACTGTGATGCCGACTTGGTTTTCCTTCAGGAAGCAGCGCAAGAGACCGACTTCGACAAGTGCAAGCAAGTGCGAGCCATGCTCGACGAAATCAAGGCGAAATATCCCTACTACCACAATCATCATGGTGATGTGGTGCTTCTCTCGAAGTATCCGATAGTGGCACAGGTCGACTCAGTGTACTTCGACAACCACACGCGGGCTATAGGCTGGGACGTGGCGATGAAGGGCGATACCATAAGGGCATACAGTTGCCATCTGGAGTCGATTGGTCTTACGCAGACCGACAAGCACCTCTACCGGCAGCTCACCAAATTGCAGAACATGAGCAGCACGGGCGATCTCGACGAAGTTCGCGGCACGCTAATCACCAAGTTGGCAAGAGCCTACCGCTGCCGCTCACTCCAGGCACGCCTGCTAAGAGAACTGATCGACGGCACCGACAAGCCGGTGATACTTTGCGGTGACTTCAACGACACACCCGGCTCATTTGCCTATCGCACAATATTGGGCGACGATATGCGCGATGCCTACGCCGAGTGTGCATTAGGCCCGACAATCACCTACCACTGCAACCGCTTCTACTTCCGCATCGACCACATACTCTACCGAGGCGACTTCGATGCAGTGAAGATTGAGCGCGGCAGCCTCAACGCATCAGACCACTACCCGCTGATTGCCACCTTTGCACTCCGACAGCGAGAGCGGACAGATGAACGATAGAAAAGATGAAATTAACAACAAAACAAAACTATAAAGAGATGAAACAAACATTATTAACCGCAACCGCAGCGTGTGCCGTGCTGCTCACGGCAAGCTGCTCAAAGCAAATGGACAATTCAGAGAACCCATTCTTGAAGGACTATACCACTGAGTATGAGATTCCTCCATTCAATGAAATCAAGTATGAGCACTACATTCCAGCCATCAAGGCAGGAATCGAGGAGCGTAACCAGGAAATCTGGGCAATCACAAGCAACCGCGCAATGCCCGACTTCGACAACACTATCCTTGCTCTCGACAACAGCGGACAATTGCTCACCAAGGTGAGCTATGTGCTCTATGCACTCAGCGAGAGCGATAATACTCCCGAAATGGAGAAAGTGACAGAGGAGGCAATGCCAATGCTCACAACAGCATCCGACGAGCTTTCGATGAACGAACAGCTCTTTGAGCGCATCAAGCAGGTGTATGACCGCAAGGAGTCGCTCAACCTCACAACTGCACAGACACGCCTGCTCGACCACTACTACAAGCAGTTTGTCCGCAATGGCGCACTCCTTTCGGCTGCCGAAAAGGACACACTCAAGAACATCAACCAGCAGCTTGCCAATCTGGAACTTTCGTACAACTCCAACATACTGAAGGAGACCAACGAGAGCGAGATTGTGGTGGAGAAGGAAGCTGACCTTGCAGGAATCCCGGCATCGACTGTGGCTGAGGCTGCCGCTGAGGCTGAACGCCGCGGAAAGGCAGGAAAGTGGGTATTCACAGTGCACGCACCCAGCCGTCTTGCCGTGCTCACCTATGCCGACAACCGCGATCTGCGCCAGCGCATGTATGAAACCTACACATCACTTGCAAGCAACAACAACCAGTATAACAACTCGGAGAACATCAACAAGCTGATTGAGCTTCGCACACGCAAGGCAAAACTACTCGGCTTCAACACATTCGCCGATTATCAGATGGACGACGTTATGGCAAAGACAGTTGCCAATGCCGAGAATCTGCTCTATCAGATATGGACTCCGGCAGTAGCCAAGGTGAAAGAGGAGGTTGCCGACATGCAGGCATACGTGAACAAGAATGGCGAAAACTTCAAGATTGCACCTTGGGACTACTATTACTATGCCGAGAAGGTGAAGAAAGAGAAATTCAACCTCAGTGAGGACGATGTGCGCCCATACTTCCAGCTTGAGAACGTGGTGAAGGGTATCTTCACTATGGCAAACCGCCTCTACGGCATCACTTTCACTGAAATGCCCGATGCCCCCAAATATAACCCTGAAGTTACCGTCTACGACGTGAAAGATGCTGAAGGCAACCACGTGGCAGTGTTCATGACCGACTACTTCCCACGCAGCACCAAGCGCCAGGGCGCATGGATGAGCGAATTTAAGGGTGAGTACAACTACGACGGCGTGAGCGAGCGACCGATTATCTACAACGTGGGCAACTTCACCAAGCCGACCAAGGACATGCCGTCGCTGCTTACACTCGATGAGGTGGAGACAGCTTTCCATGAGTTTGGCCACGCCCTTCAGGGCATGCTCACCAAGGCAGAGTTCCGCGGACAGGCAGGAACCAACGTCGACCGCGACTTTGTGGAGCTTGCATCGCAGATCGACGAGCATTGGGCAATGGAGCCTGAGCTGCTCAAGACCTACGCAAAGCACTACAAGACAGGCGAAGTGATACCCGATGAGCTTATCAAGAAGCTCGACGCATCAGCCAAGTTCAACCAGGGCTTCGCTACTACCGAGCTGGTAGGAGCCGCACTTCTCGACATAGAGTGGCACAAGGCCGGCTACAACGGACCGGTCGACGTGAAGGCATTTGAGGCCGATGTGGCAAAGCGTCTTGGCTTGCCTGCCGAAGTGCAGTTCCGCTATCGCAGCCCTTATTTCAAGCACATCTTCGGCAGCACCCAGTATGCTTGCGGCTACTACACCTATCTGTGGGCAGAAGTTCTCGATGCCGACGGCTTTGAGCTATTCAAGGAGAAAGGCATCTTCGATCCTGCAACAGCCAAGGCTTACCGCGAGAATATCCTTGAGCCGGGCGACAGTGAGGATCCTATGGTACTCTACAAGCGATTCCGCGGTCAGGAGCCTACAGTTGACGCTCTGCTCAAGAACCGTGGCTTGAAGTAACACAAACACCCCAACAATGGATAACCGACGAATGCAGTGGGAGCGTCTGATTTGCGACAAGCGATTGGGGCTGGAGCACTACACCGACAATAAGGGCGGCATACGCAGCGACTTTCAGCGCGACTACGACCGCCTGATCTTCTCCTCGCCCTTCCGCCGCTTGCAGAACAAGACCCAGGTGTTTCCCTTGCCGGGGAGCATATTTGTCCACAACCGCCTCACTCACAGCCTTGAGGTGGCGAGTGTGGGCAAATCGCTCGCCAGCGAGGTGGCACGTGCATTGCGTGTGAAATATGCCGGTGAGGCTTGGCTGCCCAAACTTTACGATATCGACGAGATAGTGGCAGCCGCCTGCCTTGCCCACGACCTTGGCAATCCTCCATTCGGGCACTCAGGCGAGAAGACCATAGGAGCATTCTTCAGCGAAGGCGAAGGACAACCGCTCCGCGAGCGTCTTACCGATGAGCAGTGGGCCGACCTTGTGCACTTTGAGGGCAATGCCAACTCTTTCAGGCTGCTTGTGCACCAATTCAAGGGCAGGCGACCCGGCGGCTTTGCAATGACCTACTCAATGCTCGCTTCGATAGTGAAATATCCCTACTCGTCGCTCAATGCCAATGCAAAGGGGAAATTCGGATTTTTCACCACCGCGCGCGACCTGTTTGTGCGCATAGCCGATGAGGTGGGGCTTATCCGCAAGGGCGATGACGTGTACTGCCGACATCCGCTCGTCTACCTTGTAGAGGCAGCCGACGACATCTGCTACCAGATAATGGACCTGGAGGACGCACACAAGCTGAAGACGCTTGGCACACGCGAGGTGATTGACCTGCTTCTCGGCTTCTTCGATGCCGACCGCTGCAACCACATACGCAGTGTGATGGATCGCGTTGCCGACAAGAACGAGAAAGTGGTGTATCTGCGCTCATGCATCATAGGCGAGCTTGTGCAGGAGTGTGCACGCACCTTTGTGGAGAATGAGGACGCAATTATGCGTGGCGACTTTGAGGGTTGCCTCATCGACCACATAAGCGAGATACCTCACCGTGCCTACGAGGCTTGCTCGGCAGTCGCCTACGACAAAATCTACCGTGCAAGCGACGTGGTTGACATTGACCTCGCCGGAAACCGCATCATCAACGAGCTGCTCAAGCGTCTGACTGATGCCGTGCTGCACCCCGAGCGCAACTACTCGCAACTGCTGCTCTCGAAATTCCCACAGCAATATGACGTGGAGGCACCGACGCTATTCGAGAAAATTCAGGCAGTGATTGACCACATAAGCGGAATGACCGACGTGTATGCCCTCGCCCTCTATCGAAAACTCAACGGCATGTCGCTCCCTGCGGTGTGATGTGCTATGGTACAGGGAAATTTGCATAAAAATAATAGGTGCATAATTTGCGTATAACGCTGCCAAGCAGTAATTTTGCAGAAAGAAAATTTAACAAAAATGACAAGACGACTTATCACATTACTGACTTTCGCTGTGTGTGCAGTGGCACTATCGGCTGAAATACTTACGCCGGTGAAGTGGACGAGCGAGGTGAACATGACCGACGATACGCACGGAGTGATGACCTTTACTGCCACTATCGACAACGGCTGGCACATGTACTCCATGAATCTGCCCAAGGGCGGTCCGGAGCCACTGAGCATCAACGTGGAGAACTGCGACGGAGTGACTCTCGACGGTGCGCTGACACCATCAGCAGCGCCGCATGAGCAGGTCGACAACGTGTTCCACATGAAGCTCGGCTGGTGGACAAAAGAAGTTACACTCACGCAGGCATTTACAGCTACCAAAACCGACTACACCATTGAGGGATACTTGAAATACATGGTCTGCAACGATGTGACCTGCCAGGCACCCACCAAGGAGCAATTCACCTTCATGGGCACAGCCAAAGCAGCGGTACGGTCGGCTGTGAACAAGCCCGATGAAGCACCGATAGCCATGACTGAGGTGAAGGTGGTGGAGCAAGTGGATACCGACCAGCTTTGGGCACCTGTCGACACCGATGCAGCCGCAAGTGGTGAGAGTCAAGGCTCTACGGCTTCGCACTCATTCTGGTATATCTTCATAGGAGGTTTCATTGGCGGTCTGCTTGCCCTGCTTACGCCCTGTGTGTGGCCCATGATACCGCTCACGGTGAGCTTCTTCCTGAAGAAAAACACATCGCGTGCTCGCTCGGTTCGCGATGCCATGCTTTATGGAGCGTCAATCATAGTGATTTATCTTCTTTTGGGATTGATGATTACGGCACTCTTTGGTGCAAGTTCGCTCAATGCGCTCTCCACCAATGCCATATTCAATCTCATCTTCTTTGCGATGCTTGTGGTGTTTGCAATATCGTTTTTCGGAGCATTCGACATTAAGCTGCCCGACTCATGGGCTAACAAGATGGACAGCAAGGCAGAAACCACTACCGGACTGTTGAGCATCTTTTTCATGGCATTTACGCTCACGCTGGTGTCGTTCTCGTGCACCGGTCCGATTATCGGCACACTGCTCGTTGAGGCAGCCGGCATGGGCGACTTCACCGGTCCGGCAATCGGCATGGGCGGCTTTGCACTGGCACTTGCCATTCCGTTCACACTTTTTGCCGTGTTCCCTTCGTGGCTCAAGGAGATGCCGAAGTCGGGAGGCTGGCTCAACTCAGTGAAGGTGGTGCTTGGCTTCATAGAGCTGGCACTGTCGCTGAAATTCCTCTCAGTAGCCGACCTCGCTTACGGTTGGGGCATACTCGACCGCGAGACATTCGTAGCACTTTGGGTGGTGATATTTGCAC